>RDYO01000046.1 GCA_004293385.1 Verrucomicrobiota bacterium | reverse complement strand
CCGTGCACCGATGAGGAGCACGAGAAGATGCGGATCAAGACGATCCGGTTCTTCTGAGGAGAGGCACCATTTCGGGTGCCGGGTGGCAGCTTCAGGTGGCGGGTGGCGGGCAAATACTCCTGCCACCTGGGACCCGGGGCCGCCACCTGCCACCCGATAACTTGTGAGGTTAGATGCAGCTATATACGCACGCTGTGCTGACCCTGCCCGTTGCATCCCTTGTCAACCGGCCAACTGGTCAACGGTTCAACTAACTCTTTTTCTCCGCGCCTACGGCGCGCTTACTCGCTCTTCCCGGCCGCGAAATCGGCGAGTGAATCGGCGACCCACTGGCGCTGTTCGCCGGTGAGTTCGGGGAAGATCGGGATACTGAGCACTTCGGCGGCGAGCTGTTCGGAGACGGGCACGCGGTCGAAACCGCGATACTTATGATCGACGAAGCACTGCTGGCGGTGGAGCGGGATCGGGTAGTAGATCTCGCAACCGATCTTACGGCCGGTGAGGAAGGCCTTGAGCGCGTCGCGGCGACCGCCGAGCACGCGGAGCGTGAACTGGTTCCAGATGCCTTGGCCGGAGTAATCGACCGGGAGGAGGATCTGGGCGGCCTTGTCGAAGCCGGGACGGTTCTCGGCGATCCCGCGCACGCCCTTCAGGGCCGTCTGGTAGAAGATCGCATTGCCCGCGCGCGCGCAATTGTACGACGGCAGGTGCGGGAGCTTGAGGTGCAGCAGGGCCGCCTGGAGCGGGTCCATGCGGAAGTTCGCGCCGACCTCGCGGTGGAAATACTTCGGCTGCATGCCGTGGACGCGGAGGATGCGGGCGCGCTCGGCGAGGGCGTCGTCCTGCGTCGTGACCAAGCCGGAGTCACCCATGCCGCCGAGGTTCTTCGAGGGGAAGAAGCTCGTGGCGCCGAAGTCGCCGGACGACATCGTCGAACGACCCTTCCAGCGGGCGCCCATCGACTGGGCGGCGTCTTCGATCACGCGGAGGCGATACTTCGTGGCGAAGGCCTGGAGCGCGTCGAGGTCGCCGGACTGGCCGAAGAGGTGCACCGGCATGATCGCACGGGTGCGCGGGCCGACCTTCCGGGCGGCGTCTTCGAGATCGATGTTGAAGTGGTGCGGATTGACGTCGACCCAGACCGGCGTGGCGCCGAGACGGGCGACGGAGCCGGCGGTCGCGAAGAAGGTGAACGACGGGATCAGGACTTCGTCGCCTTCGCCGATGTCGAGCGCCATGAGCGCGAGCAGGAGCGCGTCGGTGCCGGAGGAGACCCCGAGGGCGTGCTTCACGCCGAGGAACGCGGCGCAGTCCTTCTCGAAGGCCTCGAGCCGGGGGCCCATGATGAACATGTTCGAGCGAAGGACCTCGCGGAAGGCGTTCTCGAACTGCGCTTCGAGGGCGCGGTTCTGCGGGCCGAGGTCAAGGAGCGGGACGTTCGTCATGGCGCAAGGGGGTTTTCCCACCGTCGGCCCGCACGGGCAACATCATTCAGTCCGACGGCGGGAGCGGTAGACCAGCCAGGCGCCGAAGACGGCGAGCGGGAGCGTCCAGAACTGACCGGCCGTGAGACCGAGGACGTACCCGTCGTCAGGCGAACGGAAGGCCTCGCAGACGATGCGTCCGACGGAATAGAGCAGCAGGAATTCGCCGGCGAGACGACCGGGCGACAGCCGCAAGGGATAGCGACGGAGCACCCAGAGCAACGGCAGCAGACCTTCGGCGAAAGCCTCGTAGAGCTGCGACGGATGACGCGGCTCGGCGCCTTCGCGCGGGAAGATCACCGCCCAAGGGAGATAGGACGGATCGCCGACGAGCTCGCCGTTGATGAAGTTGGCGAGGCGACCGAACAGGAGGCCGGCCGGGGCGAGGGCGCAGAGCAGGTCGCCGACGGCGTAGAAGTCGGCCTTGATCCGCCGTGCGAACCAGGCGCCGGCGAGCAGGACGCCGAGGAAGCCGCCGTGGCTGGCCATGCCGCCTTCCCAGACGCGGAAGAGCATCAGCGGGTCCGCCGCGAACTCGGCGCGGGCGTAAAGGAACACGTGGCCGCAACGGCCGCCGGCGATGACGCCGACCATGACGGCGGTGATGAGCGTCGATTCGTCGAGCGCCGTACGCAGCGGCGTGAGGCCCGCGCGACGCCAGCGACCGAGGAGCCAGGCGGCCACGAGGAAGCCGGCCGCGTAGGCCAGCCCGTACCAATGCACGCCCCGCAGGCCCCAGCTCTCGGGGAAACGGAACGCGACCGGATCAAGGTCGTGCGTCCAGTAAGCGAGCAAGGCCGCGTTCATGCGCCGGGCTTGGGGGCGTCGGGACGACGACCGACGCGGTGGCCACGCTGGCGCGCGAGCTCACGCATGTCGGGATGCGGATCGTCCTTCTCATAGATCTCGACGCCGAGGAGCGACTCGAAGACGTCCTCGAGGGTGACGACGCCCGCGAAGGCGCCGAACTCATCGACCACCACGGCCAGGTGCTGGTGCGCGCGGACGAGGTCGTGGAGGGCGTCGGACAAGGTGGCGTTCTCCGGCACGACGTGGGCCTTGCCCATGAGCTCGCGCACGCGGACTTCCCGGCGGCCTTCGCCGGCGGCCTTCAGCAGGTCGCGGCGGCGGACGACGCCGACGATGCGGTCCGGGTTCTGCTCCCAGACCGGCATGCGACCGTGCGGCACGCTCGGGTAGAGACGAAGGACATCGGCCACCGTGAGGTCGGCCTCGATCGACGTGACGACGGAACGAGGCGTCAGCACCTGCGAGACCGGGATGTCGTCGAGCCGGACGGCGTTGGCGACGAGGTTGCTCTCGGCCTGGGTGATCTTGCCTTCGCGGGCGGCCGCCTGGGCGAGGCTGCCGATGTCGGCGTCGGCGCGGTCGACGCCGGGCTCTTCAGGCGGCGCGAGCGAGTCGTGCAGCTTGCCGAGCATGCGGAGCATCTTGGCGGCGCCGCGGACGAGCGGGAGGGACGAAGCGATGCGCGGAGCCAGCGCCACGCGGAAGTGCATGCCGAGCTTGCGCGGGAGCATCATGGTCAGCCAGGCCATGAAGAAGGAGATCGCGATGACGACGAGCACCGTGACCAAGGCGAAGCCCCAGCTCTCGCCGACGCGGGGCAGGAAGCGCACGCCGACGAGGACGCCGCCGAGCAAGGCGCTCATGCCGACGAAGGCGGCGGACAGGACTTCGAAGGCGGCGAGGGTGTTGCCCTGGTCGCCGCGGCAGCGTTCGAGCGCGACGGCGGCGGTGGCCTGACGGCGACGGAGGTCCTCGAGTTCGGCGTGCGAGAGGGCCGAGACGACGCCGGCGACGAGGGAGATTCCCGCCGCGCTGCCGTTGAGGAGCACGAAGACCAGCCAGAGATACCAGACGGATTCCATGTCCTGCTGGGATAGGCGAGAGGCGCCGACTTGGCGAGGGAGAATCCCGGCGTTGACCCTGCGGAAGCGAGGCGGATACTGCGCTCATGACCCCCCGCGAGCTCCGGATCATCTCCGCCCTGGCCGTCTTCCTCACCGCCGGACTGCCCGCGGCCGCCGGCGCGATCGCTTTCCGCGCGCAGCCCGTGCTCGTGGGCACCATCATCGGCGAACCCGGCGCGCTGCCCGGCCTCACCGGACTCTTCTTCAACCACTTCACCGGCGCGCTGCTCGGCCTGCTCGCCGTCGGCCTCGGCGTGACGCTCTACGCCGCCCGCGCCCACCTGCGCGAGACGGACGACGTCGTGCGCATGACCAAGCTCCTCGCCGCGACCTGCTTCGCGGCGCTCGTCAGCGTCTCTTTCCTCGCCCTCTTCGTGCTCGCCGCGGCCTTGCCGGCCTACGCGAAGCTGATGCAGCGCTGAGCGCGCCAGGCGGCCAGCGCGGAGAGCAACGGACGCGCGACGGCGGGATCCCCTGACCAGAGCGGGCGGCCAGCGACGTCATCCCAATGCGAGACGGCCGACGCGCCGCCGGGCAGGGTCGAGCGCAGCACCAGGATCGCTTCGGCGCGGACGGGGACGCCCGACTCGACCTGGCGCACCGGCAAGCCGGCGCAACGGATCAACTGACCGAGCGCCGTGCCCGGCAGGCGGTCGGTGGTCTCGGCCGGGACGTGAAGCACGCCGCCTTCGACCCAAGCCAGGCTCGAGCGGGAACCTTCGCTGACGAAGCCACCGGCATCGAACTGCACGCCTTCGACACCGGCGCCGACGCCGAGGGAACGCAGCTCGACGGAGGCGGCCATGGAGTTGGCCCACGGGGCGGATTTCGGACGGGGGAGCCATTCCGCGGCGTCACGCACGGTGCGCAGCGAGCGCAGCCGGAAGACTTCCGGCGAAGGCAGCAGCGCACGGAGGCCGAGTTCCTCGAAGTCGGCACCCGCCACGAGACGCAGCACGCCTTCCTGTCCGCCAAGCAGACGGATCGCCGCGCGCCAGGCCTCCGGATCGCCG
>RDYO01000045.1 GCA_004293385.1 Verrucomicrobiota bacterium | reverse complement strand
CGCGAGCGCGGCGAGCACGGCGCCCACGCGGTCGGACGAGACGGCTCCGCCTTCGAGGGAGAGGGCGAGGAGGCGCTTGGCTTCGGCTCGGACGGAGGCGGCGGACATCGGAAGAGGGAGGGCTTAGCGGGCGAGCTGCTTGACGGCGGCCTCGTTGAGGCGACCGCGCGTGGCGTCGTCGAGGTTCTCGGCGAGGACCTTGGAGGCGGTCTCGACGACGAGGCGGGAGACTTCGCCGCGGACTTCGGCGAGCATCTTGACGCGGTCGGCTTCGATGGCGGCCTTGGCCTTGGCGATGACTTCGGTCTGGGCGGCCTGGGCTTCGGCCTTGGCGGCTTCGACGGAGGCCTGAGCGGAGCTACGGGCGGCGGCGAGGATCTTGGCGGCTTCGTCCGAAGCGGCGTTCAGCTTGGCGTCGGAAGCCTGCTGGGCTTCGGCGAGGCGCTGGGTCGCGGCCTGCGCGTCGGCGAGACCCTTCTCGATGAGACGGTTGCGCTCTTCCATCTGGCCGAGGGCCGGCTTGATGGCGAAGCGGTAGAGGACGAAGGCGAGGAGGGAGAAGTTGACGAGCTGGACGAGCAGGTGCGGGCCATCGACGCCGAAGCTGCCGAAGAGGTTAATGATGCCGTCGACAGGGCCGTGGGCTTCAGGGGCGCCGGCGGCCGGGTCGGCATGCGGGGCGGCCTTGGCGGCGTCGGCGGCGAGGAGAGCGGAGAAGAAGGTCATGATGTGGACTTTGAAAGGGAGGGTTGGGATCAGCGCGGGTAAAGAGAAGTGGCGGGCCCCTTGCGGGGCCGCGCCACGAGACCGGTTACTTGGCGAGGAAGATCGCGTAGAACGCGACGGCTTCGGCGAGAGCCATGCCCAGGATCGACTGGACGAGGATCTTGCCGGAGGCGTCGGGATTGCGACCCACGGACTCGACGGCCTTGGCACCGATGAGACCCACGCCGATGGCGGCGGCGAAGCAGCCGACGGTGGCAGGGAGGGAACCGGTGATTTCAGCGATGATCATGTGTGTGTTTTGTTTTTGGTTTTTCCTCGGCGCGCCGTCGGGGGATTCCCGGCCTGTCACGCGCCTCGAAAGCGAAAGGTCAGTGGGCGTGCTCGTCGTCGTGGCCGCCTTCGTGATTACAGATGAGGCCGATGTAGACGGCCGAAAGGAGCGTGAAGACGAAGGCCTGGATGACGCCGACGAGGACTTCGAGGAGGCCGGCGACGGCCGGGACGACGTACGGGGCGATGCCACCGAGCGCGTGGATGAGGTTCTCGCCGCCGAAGACGTTGCCGAAGAGTCGGAACGAAAGGGAGATCAGGCGGAAGGCGATCGAGACGACTTCGATGCCGCCGACGGCGAAGAAGATCGGGATGAGCAACACCCACATGAGCATGCCGACTTCCTTCTTGTCGGCCTTATTGCCGAAGAGGTCGAAGATGAGCACCTTGATGCCGGCGTAACGGAGGACGAAGTAGGTCCAGGCGACGAAGGACAGCACCGAGAGGGCGAAGGTGGTGTTGAGGTCGGAGTTGGCCGGACGGATCGCATCCTGCCAGCCCTGGGCGGTGTGATACTTGATGGTGCCGACTCCAGGCAGGAGGCCGCTCCAGTTCATCAGGAGGATGAAGACGAAGAAACCGCAGAGCAACGGGAAGGTCTTGCCGATCATCTTCTTGCCGACGATCGGTTCGAGCGCGTCGCGCAGGCCCTGCGCCATGCCTTCGACGACGCCCTGACCTTTGCCCGGGATGAGCTTGGGCGTGCCGACCGCGAGACGGACGCCGATGATGATCAGGGCCGCGATGATCCAGGTGGTCAGGATCGAATTCGAGATCGGGAAGCCGCCGAGGGTGAACAGGTCCGTGGCCGACTGGCTCACGCCTTCGGAACTAGCGAAAACGAGGGCGGGAGAGAAAAGACCAATGAGGGAAAGCGAGCGCATTTAGACGCAAAGAATGATGGGTGAATGATTCCATAGGCGGGGGTCAACCCTACGCATACCCCCTGCCCCAGAGTAAGCCGAGCACGGTGCCCGCCATTAGAATCCCTAATTGCCCTTCCGGCTCAGGGAGACAGCCGCACGATCTCCCATTTATCGCCCTTGAGGGTATAGACGAAGCGGTCGTGGAGGCGATTCGTCCGGCCCTGCCAGAACTCGAAATGCTGAGGAATCAGGCGATACCCCCCCCAGTGCGGGGGACGAGGGACCTGGCCTTCGGGGTGCTTGGCTTTGAGGTCGGCCAGGCGCGCCTCGAGGACGGACCGGTCCGCGATGATGTCGCTCTGGTCGGACGCCAAGGCGCCCAGCTGGCTACCGTAGGGTCGACGCGCGAAATAGGTCACGGACTCTTCCTCAGAAGTCTTTATCAATGAGCCAGTTATGTGAATCTGGCGCTCCAGGGCAAACCAAGGGAAGAGCAGGGTCACGCGGGGGTTGGCCGCGATCTCCGCCCCCTTCTTACTATCATAGTTAGTAAAGAAGGAGAACCCGCGCTCATCGGCGGCCTTGAGCAGCACGGTCCGGGAGGACGGGAAGCCGTCCAGGCCGTGGGTCGAGAGGACCATCGCATTGGGCTCCACCACGCCGGCGGTCTTGGCCTGATCGAACCACGCCTTGAATTGAGCCAACGGCGCCTCGAGCAGCTCGTGCCGGTCGATCCCGTGGGCGGCATACTCTTTACGGAAGTCCGAAAGGTCCATGGCCCCATCATGAAAGAGTCGTCGTCGCGCGCAAGCGTTAGCGCCCTTCCCTCTCGCCAGTCGAGGTCGCCGGCTCAACTTAGCCGCAGTGAACTTGGTGCTGATAACCCCCGACGAAGCGGCGACCGGACTCCCGTCCGCTGACGCGCGCGCCCGCCATCTGCGCGAGACGGTCGGACTCGCCGTCGGCGGTTCGTTCCACGTCGGCGTCGAGAACGGCCTGCGCGGCATCGCGACGATCACCGCGCTCGCGCCGAAGCTCACGTTCTCGGTCGCCTGGGAAAAATCTCCGCAGGCGCGCCTGCCCCTCACGGTGCTCGTCGGGCTCCCGCGTCCGCAGACCGCGAAGAAAGTCCTGCACGACCTCGCGAGCCTCGGCGCCGCGCGCATCATTTTCTTCGAGTCGGCGAAAGGCGACCCGGGCTACCTCACGAGCTCGCTCTGGAAAGACGGCGAGTGGCGCGAGCATGTCCTCAAGGGAACCGAACAAGCCTGCTCGACGCTCGTGCCGGAAGTGACGCGCGTCGGTTCGCTCGCCGAAGCCGTCGCGCTCATCGAAGCCGACGCCTGGAAAGTCGCGCTCGATCCGTACGAAGCCGCCGGCGCGCCGGAACTTTCCACCTCGGCCAAAGCGGCGGTGCTCGCGATCGGCCCGGAACGCGGCTTCGCGGAAGCGGAACGCGCGACGCTCCGTGCCGCCGGCTTCAGCTTCGCGCATCTCGGCGACCGCATCCTGCGCGTCGAAGCCGCGGCGCTCGTCGGCGGCGCGCTCATGCTCGCGCAACTGCGCGCCTGGGCGAAGCACCGGCCGGTCGGCGGTTGATCACTCCGCGGCCTTACGCACGAGGACGGACGCGGCGGGCTGGCCCTTGCCTTTGCCGATCACCTTGCGGAGTTTCCAACCTGCGGGCACCGGGACTTCGTAGCCGCCGGGCGCTTCGAGGATCACGCGCACGTGCGCGCCCTCTTCGGCATAGCCCACCGCGGTCGCGGCGATCTCCGCGCCCTTGGTCTGCCAGAGTTCCCAGGGCGGATCGGCGAACACGAGGTCGAAGCGGCCGGCGGCCACGCCGGGCTTGGTCGCATCGCCGGTGATCTTCGTGAAAGGCAGTTCGGCGACGCCCATCGACTTCGCGACCGCGGCCGCATTCGCGGTGAGCTCCGCGCCGATGCTTTGGTCGACGCACGTCGCGCGCAGGGCGCCGCGGCTGAGGGACTCGAGTCCGTAGGCGCCGGTGCCGGCGAAGAGATCGAGGACCGCCGTGCCCGGGACGAACGCCGCGAGCGAATTGAAGACCGCTTCACGGATATAATCCGTGGCCGGACGCACGCCGCCCTGCGTGGGGACGCGGAGCTGGATGCCTCGAGCGATGCCGCCGGTGACGCGCATGCGTTGAAGTTCGCGCGGCCGCGCGGAAGGTCAACGGCGTTCGGCGCCGAGGACCTGTCGCTCAGGCGACCAGCAGGTGGTGCGCCCGCCGACGTCCTCGCGGACGAGCGGCTTCTTGGAACGCGGGCAGCGGCCGCCGTCCTTCCAGCGATGGTTGAAGAGCCAGGTGTCGGGCGGGTCGGACCAATCCTTGCCGATGACCTCCATCGCCTCAGCGCAGACCTCGCGTAAGGTCGCGTGGAGTTTGCGGACGGATTTAGGTCCGAAGGATCCGGCCTTGGCCTGCGGATGGAAGCCCGCGCGCCAGAGGACCTCGTCGGCCATCCAGTTGCCGATGCCGGGGAAACGTTCCTGCATGAGGAGCAC
>RDYO01000156.1 GCA_004293385.1 Verrucomicrobiota bacterium | reverse complement strand
TTCCCCGCCGCGACTTCCTGAAATTCTCCGCCCTCGCCTCGCTCGGCGCCCTCGCCGGCTGCGCGACCACGCCGCAGGCCGCCCGTATCCGGCCGATCACGCGTGGGCCGAAGTTCCATTGGCGCGGTTACTACGATAAGTTCCTGTTCTCGGCCGACGACCGCTTCGTGCTCGCGAACGAAGTCGACTTCGAAGGCCGCACGCCGACCAAGGCCGACTCGATCCGCGTCGGGATGGTCGACACGCAGGACGGCGACCGCTGGATCGACCTCGGCGGCTCCCATGCCTGGAACTGGCAGCAGGGTTGCATGCTCCAATGGGTCCCGGGTTCGGATCGCGACGTGGCCTGGAACGACCGCGAAGGCGGCCAGTTCGTGACGCGCGTCCTCGACGTGAAGTCCGGTCGCACGCGCACCCTGCCCCATCCTTTCTATACCTTCAGTCCGGACGGTAAGACGGCTTTCGCGCCTGACTTCGCCCGCCTGGACGTCACCCGCCCCGGCTATGGTTACGCCACGGGCGCCGAACGCGATATCTGGAAGCTCAAGCCGGCTCCCGACGACACGGGCATCTGGCGCATGGACATGGCCACGGGTAAGCAGCGCCTTTTGTTCACCGTAGCAGACGCCACCAAGATCCCGTACGCCGGCCCGGCGCCGAAGGCCTTCCGCACCGGCTCGGTCCATTGGTTCAATCACCTGCTCTGCAACACCGACGGCACGCGTCTCTTCTTCCTCCATCGCTGGCGCAATCCGGGCGACAAGGGGGGCTTCCACACCCGTGCGCTGACGATGAGCGTCGACGGCGGCAAGGTCCACGTGATGGACCCCAACGGGGGGACGTCGCACTTCGTCTGGCGCGACCCTCAGCACATCTTCGCCTGGGCCTGGCACCCCTCGCACGGCGAACGCTTCTACCTCTATAAGGACCTGAGCGACGAGGTCACGGTCGTGGGCAAGGAGAAGATGCCGAACAACGGCCATAACACCTACCTGCCGAACACGAGCAACGAGTGGGTGCTCAATGACACCTACCCGCAGGGTCCCGAGAAACTGCAGCGTCCTTACGTCTACCACATCCCGACGGA
>RDYO01000155.1 GCA_004293385.1 Verrucomicrobiota bacterium | reverse complement strand
AGGATGCGGCGGAGGACGTAGTTGCGGTCGGAATTACCGGGCTGGATGCCGTCGGCGATGGCGAACGAAAGCGTGCGGATGTGGTCGGCGATGACGCGGAAGGCCACGTCGTCCTTCTCCTGCTGGGTGTCGCCGATCGAACCGGCGGCGGGCAGGGTGGAGCCGTACTTCTTGCCGGAGAGTTCCTCGAGGCGGCGGAAGAGCGGGGTGAAGACGTCGCTCTCGTAATTGGAGATCACGCCGGAGAAGTCCTTGAAGTTCTTCGTGCACTGCATGATGCCGCTGACGCGTTCGAAGCCCATGCCTGTGTCGACGTGGCGGGCCGGGAGCGGGCTGAAGGTGCCGTCCGGGTTGGCGTTGAACTGGATGAAGACCAGGTTCCAGATCTCCATGCAGCGGGCGTCGCTGCCGTTGACGAGCGTGCCCTTAGTATCGCCTTCCGGCGTGAGGTCGACGTGGAGTTCGGTGCAAGGACCGCAGGGGCCGGTCTCGCCCATCATCCAGAAGTTGTCCTTCTTGTTGCCGTTGACGATGTGGATCGCCGGGTCGAGGCCGGCGGCGCGGAACTTCTCGGCCCAGACGTCCCAGGCTTCCTGGTCGAACTCGGACGGGTCGCCCTTGGACTTGTCCGGCTTGTAGACGGTGGCGTAGAGGCGGTGCTTCGGGAACTTCCAGACCTCGGTGATGAGCTCCCAGGCGAAGTCGATGGCCTCGCGCTTGAAGTAGTCGCCGAAGGACCAGTTGCCCAGCATCTCGAAGAACGTGTGGTGGTAGGTGTCGAGGCCGACGTCCTCGAGGTCGTTGTGCTTACCGCCCGCGCGGATGCACTTCTGGGTGTCGGCGGCGCGGCCCGGGGTGTACGGGCACTTCGTCTGGCCGAGGAAGATCGGGACGAACTGGTTCATCCCGGCGTTGGTGAAGAGCAGGTTGGGGGAGTCCGGCATCAGGCTCGACGACTGGACGATCGAGTGCTGCTTCGATTTGAAGAAATCGAGGAAGGATTGGCGGACTTGGGCGGAGGTCATGGGACGGTAAAGCGGAGGCGGGAAGGGGTCTTTTTAAGCCCCTGTCGGGGTAAAAGGGAAGGG
>RDYO01000010.1 GCA_004293385.1 Verrucomicrobiota bacterium | reverse complement strand
CAATGGCATGACCTACAACAGCATGATGCCTCCGGTCGCCGGTCTCTCCGACGCCGACATCGCCGACGTCCTCACCTACGTCCGTCAGAGCTTCGGCAACAAGGCCAACGCCGTCACCGCCGACCAGGTCAAGGCCATCCGCGCCGCCAACGCCGCGCGCACCGCTCCTTGGACCACCGCCGAACTCGGCCTCAAATAATCCCGCACTCTTCTTCCGATGACCCAGGATAATCGTTCCGGCCGCCCGCAGGGCCGTCCTCCCGAAGGCGACGGCCGCGTCTCGCGCGTCGAGGCTTCGCTCCGAGGCCCGTTCCTTCTCTTCTTCGTCTCCGCCGTCGTCTGGCTGCTCGCGGCCTCGGTGCTCGGCGTGATCGGCGCCCTCGACCTCGGCGCTTCGGTCGGCGTCCTCCGCGACTGCGCCTGGTTCACCCCGGGCCGCATCGCCACCGCCCAGCAGGACCTCTTCGTCTACGGCTGGGGCTTCAACGCCTTCTTCGCGCTCAACCTCTGGCTGCTCTCGCAGCTCGGGCGCTTCGAGTTCCGCAACGGCTGGCTCGCCCAGCTCGGCGGCGTGGCTTGGAACCTCGCGCTGACCTATGGCGTCGCCCGCGTCTTTGCCGGCGACATGACCGGTTATCGCCTCCTGGACTTCCCGCGTGAAGTCGGCCCCGTCCTGGCGGCTGCCTTCCTGCTGGCCGGCTTCTGGCCGATCGTCGCCTTCGCGCGCCGCCCGTCGGGTCATACCTTCGCCTCGCAGTGGTTCGTGGTGGGCGCCTCGTTCGCTTTCCCGCTCGTCTACCTCCTCGCCCAGCTCCTCGTGCTCTGGCAGCCCGCCTCCGGCGTCGTGCAGGCCATCGCGCACAGCTGGTTCGTCGCGAACCTCCTGCAGCTCTGGTTCGGCGCCTCGGCCCTCGCCGCGATCTACTACTTCCTGCCGAAGGTCCTCGAGCGTACGCTCACGGGCTACTACCTCGCACCGGTGGCCTTCTGGACCTTCTTCCTCTTCGCCGGTTGGACCGGTCCCGCGGCCCTCGTGGGTTCGCCCGTCCCGCTCTGGCTGCAGTCGACCGGCGTCGTCGCCGCCGCGATGATGCTCATCCCGGTCATCATCGTCGCCATCAACGTCCTCGGCACGCTCTCCTCGCAGGGCGGCTGGGCCCGCGCCTGGAACGACACGACGCTCCGCTTCGTCAGCTTCGGCGCCGTGGCCTTCACCCTCGCCGGCGTGCTCGGCGGCGTCTTCGCCTTCCGCTCCATGAGCGCCGTGGTCCGCTTCACCTCCTTCGCCACCGGCCTCGAGCAGCTGCTCGTCTACGGTTGCGCCTCAATGGTGGTCTTCGGCGCGAGCTACTTCATCCTGCCTCGCCTCACCGGCGCTCTCTGGCCCTCCGCCAAGCTCGTGCACGTCCACTTCTGGGCCACCGCCCTCGGCTTCCTCGCCGCGCTCGTCGCCTGGCTCGTCGGTGGTTGGCAGAATGGCCAGCTGCTGGCCAATCCGGCCGTCGCTTACGCCGACGTCCTGCGCGCCGGCTCCTCCTGGTGTCTGGTGCTGATGATTTCCGCGGTGCTGGTCCTCGTCGGCCACGTCGCCTTCGCCCTCAACGCCTTCGGCATGATCCTCAAATCTTCCGCTCCGGCCGATTCCGGCCGTCACGACTAATCGGACCCCCACCATGAAGAACCTCAACACTCTCCTGGCCGGCGTCTTCCTCGCCGTCGCGTTGCCCTTCGGCGCGCTCGTGCTCAGCGGTCAGTCCCAGCTCGGCGGCCTCGGTCGTGCCGCCGGCGAAGAAGGCGGCGCGCTGTTCCCCTCCCGCGAGCCGGGCCTGGCCATCCAAGGCCGCGCCGTCTACGTCTCCCTCGGTTGCGTCAGCTGCCACACCCAGCAGGTCCGTCCGGCGGGGCAGGGCAGCGACATCGCCCGCGGCCTCGGCGTCCGTCCTTCCGTCGCCCGCGACTACTCCCTGCAGCCGCAGGTGCTGCTCGGCGAGCGTCGTCTCGGACCGGACCTTGCCAACTACGGCGCCCGCACCTCCCAGATCAACGTTGAGACGCTCCTGACCGATCCCGCTTCCAGCGGCGCGGTCTGGCATCCGTCCTATCGCTTCGTCGACGCCGCGCAGCGCACGGCCCTCGTCGCCTACCTGAAATCCCTCCGCCAGGACTACCCCTCGCCGGAAGCCAAATTGAAGAAGTGAACCCATGAACGACCGTAACCGTCATTCCGATAGCAACCGCCCGCGCCGGGGTCCCTCCGGCTCCGAAGGCCCCTCTGACGGGCGCCTGGTGGAGGTTCACTCCCAGCTCTCCCGTGACAAGGACGAGCCGGCCGAGGGTTTCTCCCTCACGCCGATCTTCATCGTCTTCCTGTTCTGCGGCTTCGGCTTCTGGGCCGGTGTCTACCTGACCAACAACGCCGGCGGCTTCTCGGCCTCGGCCTTCGACCTCGACGCCCCCAAGGTCGTCGTGGGTGGTGCTCCGGCGGCCTTCGAACCTGATGTCGCCAAGGGTGAACAGCTCTTCCTCGCCAATTGCGCCGCCTGTCACCAGGCCACCGGTCTCGGCGTCCCCGGCGCCTTCCCTCCGCTCGCCAAGTCCGCTTGGGTCGCCGGCTCGGAAGAACGTGTCATCAAGGCCATCCTCGCCGGTCTCGCCGGTGAGATCGAGGTCAACGGCGTGAAGTACAACGGCAACATGCCGAACATCGGCGCCGGCCTCAAGGATGCGCAGGTCGCGAACATCGCGACCTACGTCCGTCAGGCCTGGGGTAACACCGCCGAGCCCGTCATGGACACCAAGGTCGCCGAAGTCCGCAAGGCCATCGGTAACCGCGCGCAGTACAATCCGGCCGACCTGCTCAAGGAGCACCCGCTCGAGAGCAAGTAAGCGACCTTTCGAGTTCGCCGACAAAAAAGGCCCGGGAGCAATCCCGGGCCTTTCTTATGGGGCTTTCGCCGACCGACTCAGGCGTGCTTCTTGATGAAGGCGGCGATGTCGCCCTTCGGGCGGGCACCGACCATCTTGTCCACCACGACGCCGTTCTTGAACAGGAAGAGGGCGGGGATGGAGTTCACGCCGAGCTGCTGGGCGAGGGCCTGATTGGTGTCGACGTCGACCTTGGCGATCGTGACGGTGCCAGCCATCTCGGTGGCGAGCTGGTCGAGCACGGGGCCGATCTGCTTGCATGGGCCGCACCAGGTGGCCCAGAAGTCCACCAGCACGGGGACGGTCGAAGCCTTGATGGTGGCTTCGAAGTTATTGTTATCGAGATGCGCGATGAGGTCGGAGGCCATGGAAAAGTCGGTCAACCTTTGGATTTCGAGAAGAGTTCGAGCGCGAGGATGACCACGGCACCAAGGGAAGCGGCGAGCGCGAGAAGGTCAACCGCCGCGGCGAACTTGCCGACGGTGCGATTGGCCTGCGAGGCGGCCGGGCGCGGAGCGGAGGCCGGGATGGGCGCCGGGGCCGGCGCGGTGGCCGACGGGGCGGGAGGCGGAGGAATCGGCGCACCCGCGGGCGGCGCAGGCGGCGGAGGCACGGGCATGCCTTCGGCGGCGACGGGAATGACCGGCTTGTTGAGCTTGAGCTTCGGAGCACCGCCCTGGGCGGAGTTCTCACCTTCCGGCGCGGGCGGAGGAGGAGGGGGCGGAGGAGGCGGAGGAGGAGGGGGCAGCTCGTTGCTCATTGGGGAGAGGCAGTCAAATCTTGCGAAAGAGGTGAGTCAATCCGTCTGTGGCTCCTTTTTGGCTCAAGCGCCACGGTCGTGCTTGCGGAGGAGCTCGGCGAGTTCCTCCGGGCGGGCGTCCGCGATGCTGCGACCCTTCCGGCTGAGGTCCTCGGACGTCTTGATGACCGTCTCGGTCATCCGCTCATGGGTCTCCTCGGAGCCGCCCACCAAAGAAAAGCCTTCGCCTCGCGTGATGCGTTTGTGCTGATCGGTGGCGTCCAAGCCAAGTCCGAGCAGACGGTTAGAGGGGCGCCGGGCGCTAGCCATGGCTGTAATCTGACCGGTTCGGGGATGAATTCAAGCCCGACGCTTACTCCGCGCCACCCGCCGGCTGGTCGAACTCCGAGCCGCCTTCCAAGGCTTCGCCCGCGTTGGGTGCCGCGCTGGGTTCCGACTTCGTGCAGTTGATCTCGGCGAAGGAGGCGTCCTGTTCCAGTTTCAGCTTTCCGAGGCGGGCGAGCTCGAGGCAGGCCAGGAAGGTCGCCACGAGGAAGCCCACGGTCGGTCGTTCCGGCAACAGGCTCGTGAAGACGAAGGTGGGCTCGGTCTCGAGGCGGGCCAGGATGGTCTCCATGCGGTCGGAGACCGTGACGGACTCCGTGGAGATGTTGCCGGGCTGGATCCGCTCGGCGAGCCGGCGGAGGACGAGATTGAAAGTGTTCCAGAGCTCGATGCGGTCGGCGGGGGCGACGGGCCGGATCACGGCATCCTCGCCCTGCGGCTGGATCACGTAGCGGCTCAGCAGGCCTTGGCGGTCGTCGACCAGTCCACGGATGATCGCGGCGGTCTCCTTGACGCGCTTGTACTGGATGAGCTGCTGCACGAGGGCCCAGCGCGGGTCCTGGCCTTCGTCCGCGGCCGCGACTTCTTCTTCGGGCCGGCTTTCGACCGGGAGGAGCATGCGGCTCTTGATGTACATCAGCGTTGCCGCCATGACGAAGAAGTCGCCGGCGAGTTCCAGGTTGTCCTTCTCCTGCGTGCGCAGGATCTCAAGGTACTGCTGGGTGACCTTCTCGATCGGGATGTCGTAGATATCGATCTCGTTCTTACGGATCAGGAAGAGCAGCAGGTCCAGCGGGCCTTCGAAGACGTCGAGGCGGATCGGCAGGTCCGGCGGCGGCAGGATGCCGTCCACGGGGACCGAAGGGTTGTCTGAAGGGGTGTCCGTCACGGGTCAGAACTTGAACAATCTCACCCGCAGGTGGAAGCCCAATGAGCTGATGCCCCGGTTGAGCGGGTCCATGCGCTTATTGAGGCCGTACTCGACCTCCCAGGAGTCTCCGACCCGCTGGATCAGGCCGGCCCAGACCATGGTGGCCTGGCCGATCTGGGCATCGTAATTGAGCCCGGTCACGACGCTATAGACCGAATTCAGGCGGGTCTGGGTGTCCCAGAACAACTGGCGAGCGGAGGTGGCCTGCCGCAGTTCGATCCAATTGAAGGAGGTTCGCCAGAAGTCGCCGGAATTGAGGGCGATGGTCTGGATCGACTCCCGCGGGGCGCCGCCGCCGTTGGGCATCCGGACGGAGGAACTGAGGGACATCCAGGGAGTCGGGCTGAGGCGGAACGAGCCGAGCAGGTCGCTGCGTCCGGTCTCGGCGTCCGTCGGGCCCTGGCGCCAATCGGCGAAGAGGTCCGCGCGCAGCAGTTCGCGGGAGCCGGTCACGGCGTCACGGGTCTCGACGGTATTGCGCACGCCGAAGCGGGCCACCTGTCGGTCCGTCGTGGAAGCGGCGTCGAGCCGGTCCGCGAGGTCGACTTCTTCGAGCACGGAGACGGAGACCGCGCGCTGGGTCATCGGGGCCACGCCGATCTCGCGGTCGGCGCCCGGCATGACGCGGTATTGGAGGAGCGGGCGCAGGCTGTGGCGAAGTCCGTCGATGTTCCAGTTCGGAGCGTCTGCGGACCAAGAGCCGGTGAAGAGTCCTTCGACGTCGAAGCCGGCCTGACCGATGACCTTGGTGGTCGCGTCCTGGCCGTTCAGGCCTTCGGACCAGCCGGTCGCGCGCACGCCGGCGACGGGACGGAAGCTCAGCCATTCGCCGGCGACCAGCGTGCGGCTGAAGCCGTAGTAGCCATCGACGCGCGCGGTGGACCAAGCATCGGCGGACAAGGTCGCGGCCTGGAAGGCCGCCAACGGAAGCTCGGCGGAGGGGCGCTCGCTGAAGTAGCCGAGGCTGAGGAAGGCGCGCCGCGACCAGCCGTCGTCCGCGGCGAGCGTCGTCGGCAGGTCGTAACGGAACTCCGGCAGGCGTTGGACGACGTCCTGGGAGTTGTCGGCCTTCGCGGTGAGGGCGGCCGAGAGGTAGCCGCCGGCGTAAGGTTTGACGACCTCGAGGTTGATCTGCGGATTGCCGTTCTGCCCGATCAGCATCGGCCGGAAATCGCGGAGGACGTCGGGGTCCGACTGGGCGAAGGCGTTGCCGGCGATCTCGAGTCCGTCCTGCGTGCGGCCGTTGATCTCCCCGGTGAAGAAAGTGCGTTGGCTGCTCGGCAAGCGGCCGAAAAGGTCCGCCACGGGCGTGGACTGGTCGTCGATCCAGCCGCTCTGCATCCGGCCCTTCCAGCGCGTGCCGACGCCGGGGAGGCGGGTGTTGTCCACGCGCAGGGCGGGTCCGACCATGAAGCCGGATTTGCTGTAGTAGTCGACGAGTCCGCCCAGCCAGAGCGAAGGCGTGACGCGGTTCAGGACGGTGGAACGGATGAAGCTGCCCTGCTTGTCCTCGCTGCCCGTATTGAGCATGATGTCATACGGGAAGTCGGTCCCGGACTGGCCGTAGTAGGGCAGGTTGAAGATCGGCACGCCGGCGACGTAAGGCGTGGCGCTGCGCAGCGACATCCAGTCCTCCTTCTCGACGTAGGAAGCCTCGGCGATCTTGAGGTGCATGCCGGCCGCGGAGGGTTCGTTGTTCCACACGCGCACGCCCTTGATCTGCTTGTCGCCTTTGACGATGCGCAGCGATTCGGCGGTGAAGTAGACGGGGGCGCGGCCGAAGCGCACGTCGGTGGCTTCGATGACGTCGGCCCGCGGATCGATGACGACCTTGGCGCCGAGGATGCGCAGGCTCTTGGTCGCGTAGACGACCTCGCCTTCGGCGACGATCACGCCGGTGCGGTAGTCGAGGCGGAGCTTCTTCGCCGACAGGAAAGTCTCGCCGCTGACCAGTTCGGCGTTCGTGCCGACCATCACCTTGCCGCCTTCTTCGGAGTGGAAGTCGCCGGTGAGGACGGGGCCGGCGGGCGCGGCGGCGGACGTCCGCGCCGGTTCGGCGGCCATGGCCGCCACGGACAGGGAGAGGCTTGCGGCAAGGATCCAGAAGCTACGGCCAGGCATCTGCCGAGAGTTGTCGCTCCGGGATTTCCCTCAAGGCTTTTCGGGTAATGAGCGCTTGCCGACCCTCGGGCGGGCGTGGAGTCTTCCGGGATGCGCCTGAGTCCAGCAGAGTTGACCGCCCTGGTGGATGCCAAGGAGACCTCGCCGCACCGATTCCTGGGCCTGCATCCGCTGCAAGGCGGGGGTCTGGTCGCCCGCGCGCTCCTGCCTTGGGCGCACGCCTGCGAACTGCTGCCCGAGGGTGGGCAACCGGTGCCGATGACCCGCCTGCACGCGAGCGGCGTCTTCGAGGTCGAACTGCCTGGCTCCACGCTTTTCCGTTACCGTTTCCGCGTGACCTATCCCGACGGTGTCCGCCGCGACGTCGACGACCCGTACCGCTTCCTGCCGACGATCTCCGAGGACGATCTTTTCCTCCTCGGCAAGGGCGACGACCACCGGGCCCACTACAAGCTAGGTTCGCACGTGCGCACGATCGACGGGGTCAGCGGCGTCTCCTTCGCGGTCTGGGCCCCGTCCGCCCGGAGGGTCTCCGTCGTGGGCGACCACAATCTCTGGAACGGCCGCGCCCAGCCGATGCGCAACCTCGGGGCTTCCGGCATCTGGGAGATCTTCATCCCCGGTCTGGCCGCCGGCGCCCGCTACAAATACGAGATCGTCGGTCCGCACGACACCACGCCTTTCCTGAAGACGGATCCTTACGCGCTGCACTTCGAGCCCTCGCCGAACCACGCCGCGATCGTCTGCGACCTTTCGGGCTTCGTCTGGCATGACGCCGCCTGGATGGAGGCCCGTCGAAAACGCGACCTGCGCGCCCGGCCGATGTCCGTGTATGAGGTCCACCTGGCCTCCTGGCGACGAGTGCCCGAAGAGGGCGGCCGCGTCCTGAACTACCGCGAGCTCGGTGAACAGCTCGCCGCCTATTGCGTCGAGATGGGCTTCACGCACGTGGAGCTTATGCCGCCGTCGGAACATCCCTTCGACGGTTCCTGGGGCTATCAGGTCACCGGTTTCTACGCGCCGACGCACCGCTTCGGCTCACCCCTCGATTTCATGACGCTCGTCGACGCCCTGCACCGGGCGGACGTCGGCGTGATCGTCGACTGGGTGCCGGCCCACTTCCCGCGCGACTTCTTCGCGCTGGCCCGCTTCGACGGCACGCACCTCTACGAGCATGCCGACCCTCGCCTGGGCGAGCATCAGGACTGGGGTACGCTGATCTTCAATTACGGCCGCCACGAGGTGCGCGGCTTCCTCGTCTGCTCCGCGCTGTCCTGGCTCGAACGCTTCCATGTCGACGGCCTCCGCGTCGACGCGGTCGCTTCGATGCTCTACCTCGACTACTCGCGCAAATCCGGCGAGTGGATCCCGAACCGCTTCGGCGGCCGCGAGAACATCGAGGCCATCGAGTTCCTCCGTCAGGTCAACTCGCTCGTCCACCTGTACCAGCCCGGCGTCGCGATGATCGCCGAGGAGTCCACTTCCTTCCCGGGCGTGACGAAGTCCGTCCCCGAAGGCGGCCTGGGCTTCGACTTCAAGTGGAACATGGGCTGGATGCACGACACGCTGGATTACTTCAAGCAGGACCCGCTCTTCCGTAAGTTCAACCACGACAAGCTGACCTTCGGCATGCTCTACCAGTGGAGCGAAGCCTTCGTGCAGTCGTTCTCGCACGACGAAGTCGTCCACGGCAAAGGCTCGTTGATCGGCAAGATGAGCGGCGGCGACGATGCGACGAAGGCCGCCAATCTCCGCTGCCTGCTGGCGTTGCAATGGTCCTGGCCGGGCAAGAAGACCCTTTTCATGGGTTGCGAGTTCGGCCAGTTCGCCGAGTGGAAATACGACGCCTCGCTCGACTGGCACCTGCTCGCATACCCGATTCACCTTGGCGTGCAGCGCCTGGTCGCCGACCTGAACAAGCTCTACGTGGCCGATGCCGAGCTGGCGTCCAACGAACTGCGTTCGGAGAGCTTCGCCTGGCTGGTCGCCGATGACGGCGCGCAGAGCGTGCTCGCCTTCGAGCGCCGCGGCGGCGAGCAGGCCTGGACGGTCGCGGGCAACTTCACGCCTGTCGAGCGGACCTATCGTCTCGGCGTGCCGTTCCCCGGTCGCTGGGAAGAGGCCCTCAATACCGACTCGAAGCACTATGCCGGACACGGCCTTGGCAATCTCGGCGGCGTGGTCGCCGAAGCGATTCCCTGCCAGGGGCGTCCTTATTCGATCGAGGTCCGCTTGCCCGGTCTCTCGATGGTCATCTTCCGCCGCTCGTCGGCCAAAGCGAAGCGCTGAACATGGCCCGTTCTGAAATCTTCCGCCGGCATGTCGCGGCCGATCCCGCGAATCCGCTCTTCCGTTTCTCGCTCGGTCAGGCGCTCTTCACCGAAGGCGACGCCGCGGGCGCCGCCGAGCACCTCCGCCTCGCCGCGGCCTCCAAGGCGGACTGGATGATGCCGCGTATCCTCCTCGGCAAGAGCCTGCTGGCCGCGGGTGACAAGGCCGGCGCCAAGGCCGCTTTCGCGGACGCGCTCGCGCTCGCCGTGTCGCAAGGACATGAAGAGCCGGAGGCGGAACTGCGGGCCCTGCTCGCGACCCTCTGAGGGTTTAGTCGACGCGCTCCAGGATCACGCGGCGGAGGTCCATGACCGCGGCCTTGGCCTTCTTGACGGGGCGTACGGTCAGCGTGTTCTCGCCGGCGACGAGCGTCAGCTTGCCGACTTCGCGCGGGACGAAGCGCTGGAAGTGGCCGGTCTCTTCGACGGTGAATTCGCACGAACCCTGCTTGGTGTCCAGCGCGACGACGGAGCCGCCGTTACCCTTGCCGCAGCCTTGGAGCACGGTGACGCGATAAGTACCGGCCTTGGGCGCGGTGAAAGTCCATGACGCGGTGTCGGCCTGGTTCACCCAGAAGCCCAGCGTGTCCTTCTGCGGAGGCTCTTCGTACTTGAGCTTCGTTCCTTTCACCTGGGCGTCGCGGGCCTCGAGGTGGATGAGCGTGTTGGAGCCTTCGGTGGTCCGGGCGTCCATGGCCTTCCGCCAATCGGCGAGCACGGGACGCATGGCTTCGGAGGTCGGCAGGGCCGTGAGCTTCGTCGCGTCCGTCTTGACGAAGCACGCCTCCCAGGCGGCACGGTCGAAGTCCGGGTTGGCCTTGGTGGTTTCGGCGCCGACGCTCCGGCGCCAGGCTTCGAGCTTGCCGCGCAGCGCGGCGACGCGCGCCGGCTCGGCGGCGGCCAGGTCGGTCTTTTCGCTCGGATCCTTGGCGAGGTCGTAGAGCTCGAGGCTACCGTCTTCGTATTGTTCGATGAGCTTCCAGTCGCCCTCGCGGATCACGCCGCCGGGCCGGCCGCCTTGGTTCATGTAGTGGGGCTGATGCCAGCAAAGCGGGCGCTTGGCGGCGTCGGCCGACGGCTTGCTGTCGAACAGCAGCGGGGAGATGTCCTGGAAATCCAGGGTCTTCGGTGCGGGCACCTTGGCGAGCGCGCAGATCGTGGGGACGAGGTCGCCCAGCACCACGGGTTCGGAAATCACGCGGGAGGCGAGACGTCCGGGGTACCGGATGATCAACGGCGTGCGCAGGCCGCCTTCGTAGAGGTAACCTTTGCCCGCGCGGGAGGGCGCGTTGTAGGTCGCGGGGCTTTCCTTGAGTTCGGAGATGTGCACGCCGCCGTTGTCGGAGGCGAAGACCACCAGCGTGTTCTGGGCGAGGCCATGTTCGTCGAGGGCTTGGAGCACGCGGCCACACGCGGCGTCGAGCGATTCGACGAGCGCGGCGTAGGTCGGGTGGAAGGACTGGGCGTTGGCCGCGATGCCCTTGGCCGGCGCGGCGAGCGGGATGTGCGGGTTGTCGAAGGCGAGGTAGAGCAGGAAGGGCTTGGCCTTGTTCTTCGCGATGAACTTCGCGGCGAAGTCCGCCTGACCGAGTTCGCCTTTGCCGCCTTGGGGCGATTCCGCGCCGGGGTTCGCGCGTCCGGGGAAGTATTCGTCGAAGCCATGGTCGGTCGGCTGATGACCCTTGCCGCCGAGGTGCCACTTGCCGACCGCGGCGGAGACGTAGCCCTTGGGCTTCAGGAGTTCGGCGATCGTCGGGACGCCTGCGGGCAGGTGCAGGTTGATCGGCGCGCTGAGCAGGCGATGCGAGGCGCGGTCGGTGCGTCCGGTGAGGAAGGTGGTGATCTTCAGGCGGGCGGGGCTCTGGCCCGTCATCAGGGCGGCGCGCGAAGGCGAGCAGACCGAAGCCGCGGCGTAAGCCTGCGTGAAGCGGGCGCCGTCGGCGGCGAGCTTATCGAGGTTGGGTGTGCGCTGGTCCTTGCGGCCGAAGCACCCGAGGTCGTTGATGCCGAGGTCGTCGGCGAAGAGGATCACGATGTTGGGCGGGGTCTCCTGGGCGCCGAGCGGCAGGAGGCAGGAAAGCGCGGCGAGGAGCAGGCCGAGGAAGGGGCGGGGCATGCCTTGGTTTTAGCGTCCGGAAGATTTGTGCAAAGGGTAAAACCGACTTCGGTGCCCTCATGGACCCTCGTTTACTCGCTCTCGGGCTGGCCTGCGTGGATGCCGCCATGGCCGCGGTATCCTGGCTGATCCTGCTGTGCACGTATCCGGATTTCGCCCGCTGGGAGGCCGCGGAGTTCTCCCGTCACCATGAGGACTATACGAGGAAGGTCGGGCGAGTCGTCGGGCCTTTGTTGCTTTTGCAACTGGGCGGGCATGCGTGGCTGGTCTTCAGTGCCGGGGAAGGGTGGCCTGCCTTTGGGCTGGTCCTCGCCTGCTGGGCCCTGACGGGTCTCTGGTCGGTGCCGTGTCACCGGCGCCTCCAGTTCGAGGGGCCCGGTTCGCCGGCGCTCGCCAGCCTCATCCGCTCTCATGCCTGGCGGACGGCCCTCTGGACGCTCGTGGCTATGGAATCCATCAGGCGGGCGGCGGGTTGACAGCGTGCGCCGACCGATGATGCTCGACGCTGATGAGAACAGGCGAACCGCATCCCGACCGTAACGCCTCCCGCCTGAGCGCGTTCCGTCGTTTCCTCGGTTTCGTCGGTCCGGGTTTCCTCGTCTCCGTCGGTTACATGGATCCGGGCAACTGGGCTACCGACCTCGCCGGCGGTTCGCAATACGGCTACGCTCTGCTCTGGGTCATCCTGCTGTCGAACCTGATGGCGATCCTGTTCCAGCACCTGTGCGTGCGCCTGAACGTCGCGACCGGCCTCGACCTCGCCCAGGCCTGCCGGGAGCGTTATTCGCCGCTCGTCGGTAAGTTCCTCTGGGTCGCGGCCCAGCTCGGCATCATTGCGATGGACCTTGCCGAGCTGCTCGGTTCGGCCATCGCGCTGCAGATCCTCTTCGGCATCCCGCTGTTCTTCGGCGCCATCATCACCGCCTTGGACGTGCTCGTCCTGCTCGCGCTTACGCGCCTAGGCTACCGCTGGCTCGAATCGCTCGTCGCCGTGCTCGTCCTGACCATCGCCGCCTGCATCGGCGTGGAGCTGCTGCTGGCCAAGCCCGTCGTCGCCGAACTCGTGAAGGGCTTCATTCCCACGACCGACGTGCTGACCCGCCCCGGCATGCTCTTCGTGGCGCTCGGTATCATCGGCGCGACGGTCATGCCGCATAACCTCTACCTGCATTCGTCGATCGTCGGTTCCCGAGACTTCGGGAAGAGCGAGGAAGAGCGGCGCGAGGCGATGCGGTTCGCCACGTGGGATTCCACGCTCGCGCTCAGCCTGGCCTTTTTCGTCAACGCCGGCCTGCTGGTGCTCAGCGCCGCTGCCTTTCACGGCCGCCCGGAGGCCGTCACGGACATCCGCGAAGCCCATCGCCTGCTGGATGGCGTGCTCGGTGCCACGTTCGCCGGTACGCTCTTTGCCGTCGCGCTCCTGGCCTCAGGTCAGAATGCGACCATCACCGGCACCATGGCCGGCCAGATCGTCCTGGAAGGCTTTCTCAAGATCAAGACGGCCGGCTGGATCATCCGCGTGGCCACGCGCCTCGCCGCGCTCGCCCCGGCCTTGCTGGTGATTGGGATGGCCGGGGAGGGCAGGGTGGAGTCGCTGCTGCTCTGGAGTCAGGTCATCCTGAGTCTGCAGCTCGGTTTCGCCTGCTGGCCCCTGGTGCGGATGACGGGAGACGCCAAGCTCATGGGCGCGTTCGTCGCACCGCGCTGGATCCTCGTTCTCGGCTGGATCGCGACCGCCATGGTGGTGAGCGCCAGCCTGTGGTTTGTGGCCGGCGTCTTCTGACCTAAGTCATATCGTCACAAGTAACTGTTTGTAAGTTATTTGTGCTATGACACGCTTGGGAAAGAACTGGCTCGACCTAATACATTTTATCATTACTAAACTTATCATCTTAATTGGCCATGTCCGCCTTTTCCACCAGATCGCTACTCCGGGCCCTGCTCGGCCTCGGCGTATCGTGGTCGGGAGCCCAGGCTGGGACATTCTATCGCGAGGCGGCGAGTTATAGTACCAAGCGTGATCCGGATCCGCCCCGGTATGTGGAGCCGGCGTCCGTGAGTTCTTGGTCTCAGCTCAACGAGTTCAAGTGGCTGGACGTCGGTCTCGATTACCGCTTCCGCTACGAATACCGCGACGACGACATCCGACGCGCGCGCGACGGAGTCGACGAGCCGTTCCTCCATCGCACCCGCCTCTATCTCGGCGTCCGGGAGATCGTCGATCCGCTCCGGTTCGCCGTCGAACTGCAGGACTCGCATCGTTACAACGGCGACTACGCTTTGGATAACCGCGATGTGAATGAACTCGAATTCATCCGTCTCTACGCCGAGCTCCATTTCAAGGAGCTGCTGCCCGCTGATGCCCTCGGCAATCGTCGCCCGGTGGCGCTTCGCTTCGGTAATCATAACTTCGAGTTTCTCGACCGTCGCCTGATCGGTAATAATCAATGGCGCAATACCGCCAATGCATTCCGCGGGTGGCATGGCATCATCGGACAGGAAGCCAATGACTGGCAGATCGACCTCCTCTCCGTCCAGCCGCTCGATCGGCTGCTTTACGATCCGGACCGGCCGGCGGAGGGCAAACGCCTATGGGGCGCGATCGGTCACTGGCGTGCGTGGTCTGATGTCGTGACCCTCGAGCCTTTCTACCTGCGCTTGGATGAGCGGAACGTCGCCGACGGCGGGCGGGTCGTGCACTCTCCCGGTCTGCGGGCCTACGGTGTCTTCGGGCGGTCTGGCTTTGATTTCGATGCGTCCGCCATGACGCAGTTCGGTCACAACGGCACCAAGGATATCTCCGCTTGGGCCGCCAACGCCGAGGTCGGTTATCGCTTCGAAGATGCTTGGAAGTCGCGGCTGAGTTTCTTCTACGGCGCCGCCTCCGGCGACCGGAGTCCGACAGACGGCGAAGATAACCGCTTCGAGCGGTTCTTCGGCTTCGGGCGGCCCTGGTCCGCCAACGACTACGTCGTCTTCGAGAACATCCTGGCGCCCAAGGTTCGCTATGAGGCGACTGTCTCGCCCGCCTTGCGCTTCGACGTCGGCTACAGCTGGTACACCCTCCAGAGCGCTACAGACCGTTTCTATAACGCGGCGAATAATCGTGATCAGACCGGTCAGAGCGGTACGAACGTCGGACATGAGTTCGATGTCCGCTTTCGCTGGCAGGTGACCCGCCAGGCCGAAGTCACCCTCGGTTACGCTCATTTCGTGGCTGGAGAGTGGACTCGCCGTCAGGTTCGTCCTGGCGATACGGATTTCGCCTACCTCGAGCTGCAGCTCAAACCCTTCTGATTCTTTCGTCCATGCGTCCGTCTTTTTTCTTCCCCTCGCTCGGCTGGTTCGCCGCCGCCCTCGCCGCGCCGATCCTGGCAAGCGCCGAAGCGGACACGCTCCGCGTGGGTTTCTTTCCGAACCTGACGCATGCGCCGGCGCTCGCCGCCCGTCAGCTGGCACGCGAAGGCCAGGATTGCCATCAGGCCGCCTTGCCGGCCGGCGTGAAACTGGAATGGCGTTCGTTCAATGCCGGTCCTTCGGCCATGGAGGCTTTGCTCGCCGGGGCCATCGACGTCGCTTACGTCGGCGCCTCGCCCGCCCTCAACGCGCACGTGCGCACCAAGGGCACGGAGATCCGCGTCCTTGCGCCGGTCGCGCAAGGTGGCAACGCGCTCGTCGTCCGCGCGGGCTCAGGACTGAAGACGCCCAAGGATTTCATCGGCCGCAACGTCGGTACGCCGCAGCTGGGCAATACGCAGGACATCGACGCCCGCACGTGGCTGCGCGAGGGCGGACTCAACGTGCATCTCGGCGGCGGCGACGCCCGCGTGGTGCCGGCTCAGAACGCAGACCTGCTGCTCCTCTTCTCCCGTGGCGAGATCGATGCGGTCTGGACCGTTGAGCCTTGGGTCACCCGGCTGACCAGCGAATTCGGGGGCGTCATCGTGCATGAGAACAAGGAGTCGCTCATCACCGTGCTCGTCACCAGTCGCGCCGCTTTGGAGAAGCGTCGGCCGGCGGTCGAAGCCTTCGTGCGATCGCATTATGCCCTGTGCGCCCGTCTGCGGGCCGATCAGGCGTGGCAGGAGAAATTGGTGCGGACCGGCCTTGGGGCGGAACTCCGTTCCCAGCCACCTAAGGCCGAATTGATCGGCCCGGCCTTGGCCCGCGTCAGCTTCGCCGTCCCGGAGGACTTGGAAGCCCGTCGGAGACGCCTGTCCGGTCTGTTCGCCCGTTCCCTGAAGGACGCCCAGGATTCCCGGTTGCTTAAAGGGGAAGCCCCGATGGGGCCGTTGCTGGAGTCATTGGTGGATGACCCCGAAAAGTGAGAGAAAAGTGATAAATCGTGGTCTAATCTTTTAAACATAAGTAAACTTGACAGGATAAGGTTCGGTTAGCCAATCTCTCGCCTCTGGAATCCATGGGCAACCGCTCTGAAACATCCCCCGCCACCGCGGCCCTTACTCTGCGCAACGTGACCAAGCGTTTCGACGGAGCTTCCGGCCAAGTCACGGCCTTGGAGGATATCACCTTGGACGTCAGGGAAGGGGAGTTCCTGGCGATCGTCGGTCCCTCGGGTTGCGGTAAGTCCACCTTGCTCAGCCTCCTCGCCGGTCTGGAGCAAACGAACGAGGGAACGATCAATCTTGGCGATCAGCCGGTCGAGGCTCCCGGCCGCGACCGCCTGGTGATGTTCCAGCAGGACGCGCTGTTCCCTTGGCTCAACGTCTTGGAGAACGTGCTCTTCGGCCTGCGCCTCAAGCCGGACCTCACCGAGGCCGAGCGACTTGAATCGGCCCGTTACTACCTCAACCTCGTCGGGCTCGGCAACAAGGAGAAGGCCCGTCCGCACGAGCTCTCGGGCGGCATGCGCCAGCGCGTGGCCCTGGCCCGTTCGCTCGCGCCGAATCCGCGTGTGCTCCTGATGGACGAACCTTTTTCGGCCCTCGACGCGCTCACCCGCGAACAGCTCTACGGGGACATCCAGGAGATCTTCACGAAGCGCAAGAAGACCATCGTC
The DNA here is from genome assembly GCA_004293385.1 of Verrucomicrobiota bacterium. Lineage (GTDB taxonomy): Bacteria > Verrucomicrobiota > Verrucomicrobiia > Opitutales > UBA953 > UBA953. The sequence goes on along the minus strand of RDYO01000010.1, from coordinate 3,376 downwards.
CTCGTGACGCACAACATCCGCGAGGCGGTCTGCCTCGGCGACCGCGTCGTGCTCTTCTCGCCCAATCCCGGCCGCGTCCAGCAGGTGTTCGACGTGGACCTCCCGCGCCCGCGCCGCCTGAACGACCCGTCCCTCGCCAACCTCGCCGCCGAGGTGACCGCGGCGCTCACCTCCCATCCCGCCAAGTGACCATGGCCTCGAAGCTTCCTCGCCCGGTCATCCCGACCCTCGTCGCCATCCTGCTCCTCGGTGGCTGGGAGTGGTATGTCCGCAGCGGTCGTGTCAGTGAAGTCCTCTTCCCGGCTCCGTCGCACGTCCTCCAGTGGTTCTGGGACTCCCTGCTCAGCGGTGAGCTGCTTGCGGCTACTTGGGTGACGATGCGTCGCCTGATCATCGGTTTCGCCATCGGCGCCGCCCTCGGCGTTCCGCTCGGCGCTCTCTGCGCCCGCGTCCGCTGGGTCCGCGATACGCTCGGCGTGCTGGCCCTCGGTCTGCAGACCCTGCCGTCCGTCTGCTGGGTGCCGCTCGCGCTCCTCTGGTTCGGCATCCGCGAGGAGGCCGTCCTCTTCGTCGTCGTGATGGGCACGCTCTGGGCCGTGGTCCTCGCCGTGCAGGAATCGGTGCTCAACGTGCCGCCGCTTTACCTGCGCGCCGCCCAGACCATGGGCTCCAACGGCTGGCACCTCTGGTCCCGCGTCATCTTCCCGGCCGCGCTTCCCGGCGTCCTCAGCGGCATGAAGCAGGGCTGGGCCTTCGCCTGGCGCTCCCTCATGGCCGCGGAGATCTTCGTCGTGATCGTGACCGGCTTCGGTCTGGGCTCGCTCCTCAACGCCGGTCGTGAGCTGCTCCGCATGGACCAGGTCATGGGCGTGATGGCGGTGGTGATGATCGTGGGACTCCTGGCCGATCTCATCTTCTTCTCCCCGATCGAGACCTGGCTGCGCCGCTCCCGCGGGCTCGAACGCTGAGCCGCCGCCTTTCCTCCTCGCCCTCGGGGCCGGGGACGCCCTACCTTGGGGGCAAATGTTTATCGACGAAGCCAAGGTTGAACTGAAGTCCGGTGACGGCGGCCACGGCTGCGTCAGCTTCCGTCGCGAGAAATTCATCCCGAAGGGCGGACCCGACGGCGGTAACGGCGGCAAGGGCGGCGACGTCGTCCTGGTCTGCGACCGTAACGAAGGCGACCTCCAGGCCTACCGCTGGCAGCCGCACCGTCGCGCCCGCAATGGCGCGCCGGGCCAGGGCCGCCAGTGCGCGGGTCCGGACGGCGGCGACCTCATCCTGCCGGTGCCTCCGGGCACGCAGGTCCTCGAAGAGGGCACCAACCGCCTCGTGGCTGAACTCACCGAGCACGGCGAACGCGTCGTGCTTCTCGCCGGCGGCAAGGGCGGCCTGGGCAACATGAACTTCAAGAGCTCGGTCAACCAGGCCCCCCGTCGCACGACCCCGGGCTACCCGGGCGAAGAAGGCAAGTTCCGCATCGTGCTCAAGACGATCGCCGACATCGGCCTCGTGGGCTACCCTAACGCGGGTAAGTCGACCCTGACCAACCTCCTCACGGCCGCCCGCCCGAAGATGGCCCCGTATCCGTTCACGACCCTGCACGTCAACGTGGGCGTTATCGACTACACCGACCGCTTCGACCGCATCGTGATGGCCGACATCCCCGGCCTCATCGAAGGCGCGCACGAGAACCGCGGCCTCGGCCACCAGTTCCTCCGCCACGTCGAGCGCTGCTCGCTCCTGGTGTTCATCATCGACATGGCCGGCAGCGAGAACCGTGAGCCGTGGGACGACCACCGCATCCTCGAGCGCGAACTCCGCCTCTACTCCCCGATCCTCGCCGCCAAGCCGCGCATCATCGTGGCCAACAAGATGGACCTCCCGGAAGCCGCCGCGAAGCTGAAGAAGTTCCAGGAACGCGTGAAGGACATGGTCATCCCGATCTCCTGCTACTCGCAGGCAGGCATCCAGGAATTCCGCGACAAGCTCTGGGCCGCGGTCAAAGGCCCGGTCGACCAGCGCCCGAAGGCCCCCGCTCCTTACGTCGAACCCGTCGTGGCCAAGCGCTCCGCCAAGGTCGTCGCTCCGAAGGCCAAGGCCAAGCCGGTCGCGAAGAAGGCGGCCAAGCCCGTCGTGAAGAAGGCCGCGAAGGTCGCACCGGTTAAGAAGGTTGCGCCGAAGGCCAAGCCCGTCGTGAAGAAGGCTTCCAAGGTCGTCGTTCCGAAGTCCAAGGCTAAGCCTCTTGCGAAGAAGGCCTCCAAGCCGGTCGCCAAGAAGCAGCCCGCGAAGGTCGTGGCCAAGAAGAAGGCCGCCCCGGTGAAGAAGGCGGCCTCGAAGTCGAAGGCGAAGAAGAAGTAAGTTACTTCTTCTCCGAAGTTCCCTTGAGTTCCTTGAACTTGAGGGACTCGGAGTTGAGGCAGTAGCGCAGGCCGGTCGGGGCCGGACCGTCTTCGAACACGTGGCCGAGGTGGCAGTCGCAGCGCGCGCAGAGGATCTCGGTGCGGCTCATGCCGTGGCTGTTGTCGGTGATGGTCGCGATGTTCTCCTTGGAGACTCCCTGGAAGAAGCTCGGCCAGCCGGTGCCGGAGTTGAACTTAGCGTTGGACGAGAACAGCGGCAGGTCGCAGCAGACGCAGTGGTAGGTGCCGGTCTTCTTATTGTCGAGCAGGGTGCCGCAGAACGGACGCTCGGTACCCTTGGCGCGTGTGACGAAATACTGGTCGGGCGTCAGCATGGCCGCCCACTCGGCGTCGGTCTTCACGACCTTGTCGACGAGCATGGGCTTGCCGACGCCGCCCTTGCCGTCATCGAGCGTGACGAGCACCTGGGAGACTTTGGACTGGGGGGCGGAGTCTTTCATGGGAGAGGCGGCAGGGGCGGGCGTGGCGACCGGCTGGGCGGGGGCCTTCTTGTCGGCTTCGGAAGAGCAGGCGACGAGGGCGCAGGCGAGCGCGGCGAAGGACAGGCGGAGGGCGGTGTTCATGGCTTAGCTGAAGGATTTGCCGCAGCCGCAGGTGCTGGTGGCGTTGGGATTGCGGACTTCGAAGCCCTTGCCGTGCAGGCCGTCGTCGAAGTGCACGGTGGATCCGTCGAGGTAGGCGTGGCTGGTGGGGTCGATCAGGATCTTCATGCCTTGGCTCTCGAACTCGAGGTCGCCGTCCTTGCGGACGTCGAAGGCCATGCCGTATTCGAAACCGGAACAGCCGCCGGTCTCCACGAGGACGCGGAGGATGGACTCAGGGTTGGCCTGGGCTTTCTGGAGCACCTTGATCTGCGCGGCGGCGGCTTCGGTGAGGTTGATCATGCCTTCAAGTTTAGGGGTGTTCGTAAGGAGTCAAGGGGCGGCCGCCGTCCGGGGCTTTTCCTTGGCTAA
>RDYO01000044.1 GCA_004293385.1 Verrucomicrobiota bacterium | reverse complement strand
GTGAAGCCCTGGCTCTGATGACCGGCGTACCGGGTCGGGTGATCGGGGGCAGGGGAGTGCTGGCCGTTGGTCAGCCGGCGGACTTGGTCGCCTTGGAGTGGGATGGAGGCGCGGTTGCCCCGCGGGTGGTCGGCGTATGGTCGCGTGGGGTGAGGTCCGAATAAGGCCCGAGTGCATCGATTTTATCGATGCACAGCCCTCATCAAAGCCTCGCTTGCCTCGGAATCAGGCTCATTTTAAGAGCATGTACTCTGGTGATTTGTTCGCAGCGATCCTCATCCTGGCTTTGCTAGGATTGCTGGTCTATCTGCCCGTCCGTTTCTTCCTGCTCATCGGACAGGTCAAAGCGCTCGAAAAGACCGTGCGAGATCTCATGGCGCGCACGTCAAACATGGCTTCGACCGCCCCCGCCGCTCCTGAGGTCAAGCCGGTCGCCGTGGCGCCGGCTCCGGTCGTGGCCGCCTCCGCCGAGTTGCCCCCGCCTTTGCCGGTATCGCGCCCTTTTCCGGCTCCTGCGGCCGTCGTCCCGAGCGGTCCCGATCCGTTGGCCGAGCGACTGCGCGATCTTGGCCTGCTTCCGCCGTCGGAGCTGAAGGGTGAGTATGCGCTGGGCGCCTGGTGGGCCGTGCGTATCGCTGGCGTCCTCGCCGTGGCCGCGGTCGTCTTCCTCGGTCTTTGGCTGAACCTGCGCTCCACCATCCCGCCGATCGTCCGCGTCATCGAAGTCGCGTTGGTCGGCGCCGGTCTTTTCTGGGGTGGCCTCCGTCTCTCCGCCAAGCGTGCGGACCTCGGTCAGGTCGTCGCGGCCGCAGGTCTGTCCGTGTGGCAGTTCGCCGCTTGGGCGACCTATGGCCTTGATAAGATGCGTGTCTGCGACAGCCCGGCTTCGGCCGCCGTCGTCCAGTTCCTCGTGGCTCTGGGCGTCGCCTTCGTCGCCTTGGCCCGCCGGAGCAAATTGTTCGCCCAGCTTGCGGTGTTGTTCGCCGCCGTCGCCGTATATTTCTCCGTCGGTACGGACGCGGCGTCCGCTCAGACCGCGGCGGGCGCGGCCTTGGTCGCCCTCCTGGGCGTCATCCTGATGGTGCGTGGCCCTTGGGGCTCTGCCGGCGTCCTAGGCCTCGTCGGCTCGCAGGTCTGTCTCCTGCTGCTTTACGATGCGATGCCCTCGAAGGACGCGGATTACTTTCCGTTGCAGCTGGCCGCCCTCGCGTCGTTCGTCGTCCTCTGGCTCGGCGAACGTCTGGTGAAGGACGACGAAGTCCTGTCGGGGCGTGACGCGCGCGCGGCTTTCCAGCTCAGCGCTTTCTTCGCGCCGGCCTTGCTGGCCCTGTTCCTCGCGACCGGTGGCGACCAGGCCCGTGCCACCGTTGCCTTGCTGATCGCCGCCGTCGCCGCGCTCGCCGGTTTGGCGGAGCGCGGACGTAACCGCATGGTCACTGAGGTTCTCCTGCTGGCCGCCGTCGGCTTCGTCGCCGCCGGGTTGGCCTGGTTGGCGGATCCGCACCTCGTCTGGCTCATCTGGACGCTCGCCGCCGCAGGTACGCTGCTGGTCGGTACGCGTACCGGTTCGGAGCTCGTGCGCTGGTCGGCCGAAACCCTGGGTGGCGTGGCCGCGTTCGCTTTCGTTGATCATCCTCCGACGCAGCCTTGGATGGCTCTGGTCGGCATCGGCGCCTTCGCCTTGTTGTTGGCGTTCCGCGAGGATTGGGAGCGTGCCGCCGGCTGGCAGCAGCTCCGTCGCCTCGTCGGTATCTTGAGCCTGGGGCTCATCGTGCTCTCCGTGCAGGAATCGTTCCCTAAGGCCGACACCGGTTGGCCTTGGTTGGTGGTGCTGCTCGTCGCCGCCTTGCGTTTCCGCCCTGCGCTGCTGTGGGCGGCCCTGCCGGGGTATCTCTTCACCAGCGTCCTGGTGGTGTTCTGGCGGCCCATGGTCGGTTCCGCGGGGTCTTCGGCTTGGTGGGCCGTCTGGGCCGCGTTGCTGGTCGTGTTGAACTTCGGCGCCCTGTGGCGCCTCTTCGGCCGCCCGGAAGACTTCACCAAGGTGCTCCGTCATGCGTTGGCCTTGGTTACCGCGGTCATGATCTACGCCTTCGTCGCCGCCGCGGCCCGCTGCCTGCTGCCGGTCGCGAAGGATGCTTGGTCGCCTGCCGCCTGGCAGCTCGCCCTCACTTGGTCGGGTGGGGCGGCCTTGCTCGTGGGCGTGACCGCTCTCTGGCGTCGCCTCGGCGCCGTGCCGACCGAACTCTCTTTGGCGGCAATGGGCGCTTTGGCCGGATTCTTCATCCAAGGAGTCGTCAACGCCGGTTCTGGACTGACGGCGCTCGGTCTGGCGCACAGCCCGTTCGTACTCCTCGGTCTGGCCAGCCTCCTGTACGTCCTCGCCGTCCACACCCGCGGACAAGGCGCGTGGGGTACCGTACAGAGGTCGGTGCTTGGCGTCGTGACGCTCTACTTCATGGCTTTCATCATGCTCGCTCGCCTGCCGGGCGCGGGCGTCTCGCTCCTCTGGGCCTTGGCCGCCGTGCTCACGTTCGTGCTCGGCCATGTGCTCTCCACGCGCTCTTTCCGTATGCTCGGTCTGGTCGGACTCATCATCGCCGCCACCCGCGTGCTGACGCACGACATCACGGACCTCCTCGGCCGGATCGTCGCCTGCGGCGCTCTGGCTATTGCCTTCTTCGGCATCGCCTGGCTCTACGGTCGCATCACGGCCGAGAAGACCGCCGTCTGAGCTCAGAGGGCCCGGAGCAGGGCCTGGATGTCGACGGAATCGGAGATCATCTTGCGGATGATCGGGATCTTGTCGGCGTCCTGGCGCATCGTCTTCACCGTCATGTTATTGATGCGCGCGGTGACTGCGAAGGATTCCGCCTCGACCGCGGCCATCGCGATACCGGCCTCCTTGAGGCGGCGGACGATGTCGTCGTTGGGCAGCAGACCGTTGGAGAAGAGCACGCCGGAGAGCGTCTCGGCGCCCACGCCCGCGATGAAGGCTTCGAGGAGGTCTTCGCGGTCGCCGGGCACGATCACCAGGGTGCCGGGCACGCGCAGGTATTCGGCCGAGCGGCGGGCGGACATCGCCCCGATGACGACGCGACGGACGCGACGGAGGCCGGCCGGCTGGTGGATCCAGCGGGCCTTGGTCTCATCGGCGACCTGGTCGAGGTTGGGGTAGACGAGCGTCTCTTGCAGCGGGACGACGCCGAGGAGGGGGACGCCGAGCTTGCGCAGGCCGCGGCCGGCGAAGTCACGGATGAACTCCAGCTTGTCGGGCATCACCTTGTTGAGGATGGCGCCGACGACTTCGACACCGGCCTTATCGAAGAGGGCTTTGTTGAGGGCGATCTCGTCGATCGGCTTCCCGATGCCACCGGCCGCGACGATGATGGCCTTGGAGCCGAGTACGCGGGCGTTGTCGGCGTTGGAGGCGCCGAAGACGGACCCTACGCCGGCGTGACCGGAGCCCTCGACGACGACGATGTCCTTGCCGTAGGCCGTGCGGTCGAAGGCGCGGCAGATACGGTCCTTGAGCTGCGGCCCGATCTCCTCTGGGTTCTCGAGGTATTGCTTGGTGAAGTCCGGGCCGATGGCCACCGGCGACATCGCGGCGATCGGGACGTTGAGGTCGAAGAGCCCGTCGATGAGCAGCGTGTCCTCGTCGACCTGATCTTCGCCCGACATCACCACGCGTTGGGCGATCGGCTTGATGTAGCCCACGTGCAGGCCCATCGCCTGCAGGGCGGCCGTGAGGCCGAGGCAGGTGGTCGTCTTGCCGTCGTTCATGCGCGTCGCCGCGACGAAGATCCGTCGCGTGTCCAGGTTCATCGGGCGCAGCAGCAGCCCGGGGACGTTGTCAGCGAAGCGCTTGCGGGTCGGCATGATCAGGCGGCGGGGCCGTCCTTCAGCTTCGGGAAGAGGTAGGACTTGTCGACGGCCTGGGCGGCGACGATGACCGCGGTGCCGAAGATGTCGTGGGCGCTGGCGCCGCGGGAGATCTCGGCGGCCGGCCGGTCGAGGCCGGTGAGGATCTGGCCGTAGGCCGGGATGTCGGCGATATGCTGGGCCATCTTCGAGGCGATGTTGCCCGAGTTGAGGTCAGGGAAGACGAGCACGCCCGCGCGGCCGGCGACGGCGCCGGTCACGTCCTTGGACTGCGCGGCGAACGGGTTGATCGCGGCGTCGGCCTGCATCTCGCCGTCGATGTCGCAGGTGATGCCGAGTTCGCGGGCCTTGCGGCGGGCGAGGTCGGTGGCGACCTGGACCTTCTTCACCGAGGCCAGGCGCGGGTTGGACGCATGGGTCGAGTAGGCGAGCATCGCGACCTTCGGGGTCGTGTTGGTGAGGTGGCCGGCGAGGCCGGCGGTGGTCACCGCGATGTCGGCGAGCTGTTCGGCGGTCGGTTCCGGGATGACGCCGCAGTCGGCGAGGAAGAGGACGCCTTCGATGCCGAACTTACCCTCTTCGGATTCGAGGATCTGCATCGACGAGACCGTCTCGACGCCGGCCTG
>RDYO01000043.1 GCA_004293385.1 Verrucomicrobiota bacterium | reverse complement strand
CGCTGCGCGTCTGGTTCGTCCACGCCCTGCGTAACGCGCTCCTGCCCGTCGTCACGTATCTCGGCCCCGCCGCCGCCGGCCTCGTCTCCGGTTCCTTCGTGGTCGAATCGCTCTTCGACGTCCCGGGTATGGGCCGGCTCTTCGTCACCGCCATCATCAACCGTGACGTCATGCTGATCCTCGGCACGACGATCGTCTACGCGGCGGCGCTCCTGTTCCTCAACCTCGCGGCCGACCTGGCCAACGCCGCGCTGAACCCCAAGGTGGCCCGCGGCCGATGAACGCCCCAGTCGTCGAGACCCTCGCCTCCGAGAGCGGCTGGCAGCGCTTCCGGAAGGACCGCGCGGCCGTCTGGTCAGGCTGGTTCCTCGTGGCCATCGCGGCCGTCTGCTTCCTGTCGCCGTGGATCTCCCCGTATCCGTACATGGAGCAGAACCTCGCGCAGAGCGCCATGGCGCCTTCGTCCGCACATTGGCTCGGCACCGACCTCCTCGGACGTGACGTCCTTTCGCGCCTCCTGCAGGGCGGCATGATCTCGCTCTTCGTCGGCCTCATCGCCACTGCCGTGGCCCTCGTGCTCGGCATCTGCTACGGCGTGTTCGCGGCGGAAGTCGGCGGCCGCGCCGAGGACCTCCTGATGCGCGGCGTCGACGTCGTGAGCACGCTGCCGCTGACGCTCATCGTCATCCTCGCCACGGTCGTCTTCGGCCAGAACCTCCCGATGATCTTCCTGGCCGTGGGCGGCGTCTCGTGGCTGACCATGGCGCGCATCATCCGCAACCAGACCCGCGAGCTGAAGGGCTCGCAGTTCGTGCAGGCCGCCGAATCGCTGGGTCAGTCGCGCTGGGGTATCTTCCGCCGCCATTACCTCCCCAACCTCGCCGGGACCATCGCCGTGTGCGCGACCCTGACCGTCCCCGGCGTGATGCTCCTGGAGGCCTTCGTGAGCTTCCTCGGGCTTGGCGTGAAGGCTCCGATGACTTCCTGGGGCCTGATGATCAAGGAAGGGGCCGACATCATGGAAGAATGCCCTTGGCTGCTGGTCTCGCCCTCGGTCGTCTTCGCCCTGACGCTGCTGTCCCTCAACTTCCTCGGCGACGGCCTGCGCGACGCCTTCGATCCGCGTTCCTCCCGCAAGTAAGCCATGCCCCTGCGACGCTACATCGTGATCCAGTCCGACGGCGCCGAGGGCGAGGAGTTCGAGGTCGACCTCCCGGCGGACGCCCCGGACTTCACCGTGCACCCCGTGACCAAGGCCCCGTGTCGGCGGGTGCTGGAATCGCCCACGCTCACGACCAAGTATGGCGAAGGCGCCATGAAGCAGGGCCTGAGCGACCAGCGCCTGGCGCGGGCCGGCTTCCAGAAGCTGGAGAAGGACGGGCAGGGCGGCTGGAACAAGATCAACTGAGCGTCTTCGGCCTCGTCGGCGACCTCACCAAATGAATCACCCCGCCGGGTGGCGGGGTGAAGCATCGTCAGGGTGGGCGTTTCCGCCGTGTAAATTAACTTAGGCCTTGGCGGCTTCTTCGCGCGCGCGCTTCACGAGCGACTTCGCGGTGTCGGACGGCTGGGCGCCGAGCTTGACCCAATGGTCGACGCGCTCGACGTTGATCACCAGACCCGGGGTCTTGCCACGGGCGCGGGGATTGTAGTTGCCGAGGACTTCGACGAAACGGCCGTCGCGACGGATGGCTTGTTCGGCGACGACGAGGCGGTAGGTCGGCTCGTTTTTCGTACCGAAGCGTTGGAGGCGGATGCGTAGCATTGGATTTGGAGAAGGTGGTGAGTTGCCGCCCTCGGAGGGTTTCCAAAAGACGGACGTGGAAAAACGCAGGAGGGAGGGGGAGAGTCAAGCCTTCCCCGGCGGGTTTTCGGGAAAAATTATCCCCAGGGTCCGGCGCCCCTCTCAAAACACGCAAAACAAGCCACTGTGAATAAATGACTTAGTGCGTATCTTGCGAATAGGGGGCCGGAGGGCCTTTTCTGCTTCCGCCCGGTCGCGTCGCGGATCCGGGCACAAAAAACCCCGCCAAGCGGCGGGGTTTAGGAGCAGCCTGGGGAGGCTTACTTGGCGGCGGCCGCGGCAGCCGCAGCGGCGGCGTGCTCGGTCGGGTCGAAGCGCTTTTCTTTGACCTTGGTGGCCGACTTGCCCTGGCGTTCGCGGAGGTAGAAGAGGCGGGCGCGCATGACCTGCGAGACGCGCTCGACTTCGATCTTCTCGATGTTGGGGGAGTGGACCGGGAAGGTACGCTCGACGCCCTCGCCGAAGGAGACGCGGCGGACGGTGAAGGTTTCGTGGATGCCGCCGCCCTTGCGCTGGATGACGATGCCGGCGAAGAGCTGGGTGCGCTCTTTGTCGCCTTCGCGGACCTTGGTGGAGACCTTCACGCCGTCGCCGACCTTGAATTCATGGTCGCCGCGGGCGGTCTTCAGCTGGGGCTGGGTGGCAAATTGGATGAGGGGATGGTTGCTCATGGCTGGTGTTCTTGGTCTTTCATCAGGTCCGGTCTGCGTTGCTTTGTCTTCTCTATTTGCCTTTCCCGACGCCATTTTTCGATTTCGGCGTGGTTTCCTCCTAGGAGGACGGGGGGCACCTCGAGACCATCATAAACAGCGGGTCGGGTGAACTGCGGAAAGGCGAGCAACTTGCCGTTGTAACTATCCCCCGTCAAGGAGTTTTCCTCCCCGAGTACGCCGGGGATCTGCCGGCCGAGGCAATCGACCAGGACGCAGGCGGGCAAAGTGCCATTAGTGAGCACATAATCGCCGATTGAGACCTCCCGGGTGACCTTTTTGTCCCGGAAGCGCTGGTCGATACCCTCATAATGGCCCGAAATGAGGATTAGGTGGCTCTTTTGGGCCAGTTCCTTGGCCAGCTTATTGGTCAATTGTTCACCATCCGGGCAAAGGTAGACTACTTCGCAGTCCGGGGTGGCCAGGGCGTCGACGGCGTCGAACAGGGGCTGGCAGGTCATCAGCATGCCGGGTCCACCGCCGTAAGGCATGTCGTCCACCTTGCGGTGCTTGTCCTTGGAATAGGCGCGCAGGTCGTGGGCCTTGAAGGCGATCAGGCCTTTGTCGATGGCCTTCCCGATGACCGACTCCTGGAGGAAGCCGTCGGCCATGGCCGGGAAGAGGGTGACGAGATCGATGCGGATGGCCACGGTGAACGCGACCATCCAACAGCCGAAAGCCTGCCGAGCGCAAGCCGTCCTTCCGCCGGCTTATTTCTTCTTCGGCTTAGCCTCGGAGCGCTGGTCCATCCGGATGCCCGCTTCGGCCGGCACGGGCTTGCCCGTGGCTTCGACGTCGGAGGTGAAGAGATACTTCCACACGTCTTCCTGGATGTGGCGGCCTTTGGCGTCCTTAGGCGAGCCGTTGCTCGGGGTCACGTAGCCGTGCGCGGCGCCGGCCTGCTTCTTGGCGTCGCCCTTCATCGGGGCTGAAGTGATCAGGCGGCGCGTGTGGCCGTAGGGCGCCTTGGCGTCGTCGGCGTTCACGATGGGGCCGTATTCGTTGAGGCGCAGCATGAGCCAGGAGCGCTGGTAGTGCTGGTCGGTCCAGCCGCCGTCGAGGACGTGGGAGTAGCCGAAGAAGCGGTTGAGCGGCGTGGCGGACGGGCCGGCCTGCCAGTCTTCGGTGTTGTCGCGCGGGCCGCAGAACATGATCACGCGCGCGACCTGCTGGTGCATCGCGAAACGCGCGGAGGACGTGGCGCCATGCGAGGAGCCGCCGACGACGACCTTGGTCCAGTCGAGTTCCTTGCCGCCCGCGGTGAGGAACTGTTCCCAGCGGCCCTGCGGGTGCGTCTTCACGAGCCACTGCACCATGCGCGTGGCGCGGCCCTTGGCGGAATCGGCCGCGGCGATCTCGACGGCCTTCGAGGCGTCGACGCCGGCGGTGGCTTCGAGGCGGATGTTGCCGAGGTGCTGCGTGTCGGCGGGGACGGTGTTGAGCTTGCCGAACCAGCCGCGGGCGTAATGGACGCTGATGTGGTGGTAGCCGTAGCCGTTCACCTTCTCGGCGATGACGGGGTTATGGCCCATCAGCCAGACGACGAGCTGGCCGCGGGGCGCGACGCGCGTGTCGACGTCGGCCGTCTGGACGTCGGCGGGCTTCCCCTTGGCGTCGAGGTGGAACTCGATCTCGGGATAGGCCTTCGCGGAAGGGTCGACCTCGCTGGCGCGGGCGCGCAGGTGGTAGGCCTGGGGTTTCGGGTCATTGAACTTCACCGGGGCGGCGTCGGCGAAGGAAGCGACGAAGCCGAGGGACAGGCAGGCGAGGACGATACGCATGGGGTTGCGTCCTAGATGTCCGCCCATGAACTGCGGCGCAATTCGATTCCAGCTACGCGTGACTAAGGAATTGAACGATTAGACTGCGGTATGGCGAATGCTCCGATGGGTAGCGTGCCGCCGAGTGTTTCAGCCGCGCTTGCGCAGGAGCAGCACGGCGATGACGCCCAGCGCGATGAGCAGGCTGACGGCGGCCCAGTTGTCGAACAGCCCGGAAGGCCGG
>RDYO01000154.1 GCA_004293385.1 Verrucomicrobiota bacterium | reverse complement strand
GGCGCGAATTTAGGAGCGCGTGAAGGTGGGAGCGGCCTGACCCCTTAGTCCGGGCAGAGGAGTTTCCGGAGGTAAGATGGCGAGCCGAACCCCATCCTTCTTGCCAGCCATGAGGTGCTCACGCCGTGGGCGTCACGCACCTGCCCGGCCAAGGCGATTTTCCATGCCTGCGCCTTGGGCGGCGCGATCAATTGCTCCTCTGTCCGTCCGGCTGAAGAGATGGACGCCAGGAAGGCCTGTTCCCAGCGGGCGTGCTCCTCTGCGAGCAGGAGTTCGCGGCTTTTCCCGACGGGAACCGGCATGGAGGTCTCGTCCGTCCGCCTGCCCGCCTTTTCTTTGCGCACCAGCCCGAATAGTTCTTCGTCCGTCGTTGGACGTTCATCGGTCGCGAGGACGAACCGAAGCCTTTCATCGTAGGCATCCCAGCCGGCAGGGTCGTCCCTGAGCCCGTGCATAGAGGTGAGCGCCAGCCCAAGGGTGAGGTCCCCTCTCTGGTCAGGCCGTCGCAGGGTGCGATAGCTCGTCCAGCGATAGTCGCCCAGCTCCTCGAGCGAGACGATGCCGGCCCGGACCGGGTTGAGGTGGACGTAGTCGATCTTACGGGCCGCCAATGGGCCGGCCGGATAATGCGCGCTCCCGAAACGTGACTGGAAGACGTGGCCCACGGAACCCCGGAAGGCTTTGTGTTTGTTGGCGAAGGCCGACTGGAGGGCGTGCATGCCTTCGCTCAGGTTGCCTCGAGGCGTGGTCAGCACCAGATGGAAGTGATTGGTCATGATCGCGAAGGCGTGCAGCTGCCAGGCGAAGCGCCGGCCGGTGGCGAAGATGGTCTCTAGGAACACCTGCTTGGCGGCGTCGGTCTCGAAGATCGGCTGGCCGAGTTCGGCGCGATTGTAGACGTGATAGGCGCCTTGGTTGGAGATGAGGCGGCGACGACGTGCCATGTCCGCATCGTCCAAGTCATGATGAGCACATCGACCATAGATAATCCCTGACGCGAACCTCTCAGCCAACGGGGTCAGGCCGTACCTTGGTTCATGGTGTAACTAAAAACGCCACAGATACGCAAATCTAGTTACGCCCGCTTAAGGGTACGGCCTGAC
>RDYO01000042.1 GCA_004293385.1 Verrucomicrobiota bacterium | reverse complement strand
CGACGGCTTTGCCGAGCGTGGCCGAGCCTTCGGTGTTGAAGTGGACGTCGGCCTTGTTCTGGTGCTGCGCGAGGGTGGGCGTGATCGCGGCATTAAGGTCATCGATGGCGACGTCATTCTCCTTCATGACCTTCAGCGCGATGTCATTGTAGACGGCGACATCTCCGAAGGTGCGCTGCGGCGTGAGCTTGCCTTCCGGGACGGGCGTGGTGGTCGCGAAGATCACTTTGGCGCCGGTCTTCTTGAGGTCGGCCACGAGCGAGCGGAGGTTCTTCTCGTAATCCGCCGGCTCCACCTGGCGCTTGCCGTCTTCCATGTGGCGCAGGTCATGCAGGCCGAAGTTGAAGTGGATGACGTCCCACTTGCCCGTGCCGAGCCACTTGGCGAGGTTAGCCGTGCCGTTCTTGGTCGGACCGCCGTTGGTCGGGATACGATGCACGTTGGCCTTGCCGGCGAGTTCCTGACGGACGGGCAGGGTGTAGCCGATGGAAATCGAGTCGCCGATGAGCAGCACGCGCGGCAGGCCGGCGACGTCCTGGATCGGGGCCATCGCCGGATTCAGAGCCTTGGCCTTCGCCTTGGCTTTGGCCGGCGCTTTCTCGGCCGGCGCGGCCTTCGGGGCGTCGGCGGCGAAAAGGGAGAGCGAGGCGAGGGCGAGAAGCAGGGGGAGCGTCTTCATGGGGGTGGGGAAATACAAACTAAGTGGATGACTGAGTCGAGGGCAAGGACTCCGAGAGTATTGAGTATCGGGGGAGTGCATGCCTTGGGGTAGGGGCAGCACCGCGTGCTGCCCTAGTTTGCCTTGGGTAGGGTCGGGACCGCGTCACGACATAGGGCCGCCGAAGGGCGGCCGAAGGTAGGGGCGTGGCTTCGCCGCGCCCTCCGAAAAAGGAGTGCACGATGAATCGTGCCCCTACCTGGATTCGCCCTGCGGCGAATCAGAGACAACTATGTCGTGACGCGGTCCCGACCCTACCCGCTGCGACCCTTACCCACGAAAAAGGGCAGCACGCGGTGCTACCCCTACCCCTACCCCTACCCCTACCCCTTGTATTACTAAGTTATCTCTGCCCCTTCCGCCGTTCCGGTCCCCTCGGCTTCTGGGCCTGGCGGTCGTCGTAGAGGCGGAAATCGACCTGGCGCTTGAAGCGGTCCACGCGGTCGACGGTCACGGTGATGACGCCGCCCGGCATGAACTTCCGGCCGGTACGGCTGCCGACCAGCATGTTGCCGCGGTCGTTGAGGCGGTAGTAGTCGTCGGTGAGCGTCGACATGTGCACGAGGCCGTAGGCCTGTGAGGCGTTGAGCTCGACCATGAGGCCGTGCGGCTTCACGTCGGTGATCGTGGCCTCGAACGGACGCTTGTCCGGACGGGCGGCTTCGCGTTCGAAGAGCTCGAGGAGCTTGATCTTCACCGAGTCGCGCTCGGCTTCGGAGCTGTTGCGCTCGGTGATCGAGATGTGCTCGCAGGAGCGGGTCAGCTCGCTGAGGCCCGGGGAACGTAGCGGTTCCTTGGGCGCCGAACGCACGCCATGCTTCTGGATGAAGGCGTCGAAGATGCGGTGCTCCAGCAGGTCGGAGTAGCGGCGGATCGGCGACGTGAAGTGCGAGTAGTGCCGCTTCGCCAGGCCGAAGTGGCCGTCGGGCGACGGGCGGTAGCAGGCCTGCTTGAGCGAGCGCAGGAGCTGGATGCGGATGGAGTACCCGTCCTCGCGGTCCTTGAGGCTGGCGAGCAGCTTGACCATCTCGGAGCGGTGCGTGAGGTCGCCGACCTTGAAGCCGTTGCCGGCGAGCTCTTCGCGCAGGGCCGCGAGCTTCTCGGGGTCGGGGTCATCGTGGACGCGGTTGACGTGCGGGATCGAGGCCTTGTCGAGGGCGGTGGCGACGGACTCGTTCGCGAGGAGCATGAACTCCTCGATGAGCTGGTGCGATTCGTCGTGCTGCACGACCTCGGTGCGGTCGGCCCAGCCGTCCTTGTCGCAGTAGATCTTGATCTCCTTCATCTCCAGGTCGAGCGACCCGGCGCGGAAGCGTTCGGCGCGGAGCACCTTGGCGATGTTCCAGAGGTCGTCGATCATGCCCTGGACGAGGTCCAGTTCGGCGTCGGTGAGTTCGGCGAGCGGTCGGCCCGGCGACCCGGTCTGGTGGGGCGGCGGCGCGGGCAGGGCGCGGATCTGGTCCTTGGTGAGATGCTGCAGGAAGGCGTAGGCCTGCTTGTAGGTGAGGCGCTTGACGCTGCGGATGACCGAGTTGGCGAATTCGGTCTTCACCAGGCGGGCGTCCGGGGTGAACTCGCAGATCACCGTCTTCACCAGGCGGTCCTCGGCTTCGACGAGCGAGCACAGGCCGCTCGAGAGCGCGTGCGGGAGCATCGGGATGACCGTGCCGACGAGGTAGGTGGAGTTGCCGCGTTCGCGCGCCTCGACGTCGAGGGGCGAGCCCGGCTTCACGTAGGAGGACACGTCGGCGATGTGGATCCCCACGCGCAAGTTGCCGTTGGGCATGCGCTGCACGGACAGGGCGTCGTCGAAGTCCTTCGCGTCATCCGGGTCGATGGTGATCGTCGGGATCTGGCGGAAGTCCTCGCGGCCGACGCAGTCGGCCTTGGTGACGACCTTGCCGAAGGCGTTGGCCTCGGCGGCGACCGCGGGCGGGAATTCCGGGCGGAGGCCGTAGCGGCGCAGGATGGCGAGGTATTCGGCCATCGGCGTGTGCGTGACGCCGAGGACTTCGGTCACCGTGCCCGTCGGGCTGAGGTTGCGGCGTTCCCAGGCGTCGAGGCGCACGACGACCTTGTCGCCGGGCTTCGGCGCGGGCGTCAGGCCGGCGCGGGCGGGATCGCGGACGATGATCTCGCGCGAGATGCGGGGATCGTCGGGGACGACGAACCACTGCAGGCGGTTGTTGCCGATCGTGCCGGTGAGCTGCGTGAGCGCGCGCTTGACGATGCTGACCACCGTGCCCGTGCCCCAGTCGTCGCCGTTGCGGTCGCGGCGGTTGGAGTTGAGCTTCACCTGGACGCGGTCGCCGTGGAGGGCGACGTGCGTATCGTCGGCGTCGATGTGCAGCTGCTCGCGCGGGGGTGAGCCCGGGATGGCGTCGAAGACCACGCGGGCGGAGCCGCTTGGCCGGAAGAGGATGGTGCCTTCGAGCAGCTGGGCGTCGGGCTTGCGGGCGCCGGCTCCCTGGCCGCCGAAGGGCAGGGCGAGGAGGTGGCCTTTGACGGTCACGACCGCGCCTGCCTTGATGAGGCGCGGGATCGTCTTGCTGAGGCGGCGGAGGTCTTCGCGCGTGCCGCCGAGGGCCTGCACGATGGCTTCGAGGCGCATCGGCTTGTAGCCGGGCCGGGCGAGGAACTTCAGCAGGACTTCTTCGGCGCTCATGCGCTTTCGTTCGTGCCTCCGAGCAGGCTGCCCAGGTAGGGCATCAGCTGCTTCTTACGGCTCACGATGCCGGGCAGGTCGAAGATGTCCGGCGGACGTTTCTGCGGGTAGGTGATGGCCTGCACGACCTCGGCGTCGCCGCGGATGAGGAAGAGCGAGCTCTGGGTGTCGATGTCGGTCACGAGGAGGCAGGAGAAGTTCAGGCCGTTCTCCATGCGGTATTTCTCGAGGGCTTCGAGGAGGGCGTCCTCGCACTTCCAGAAGTTCGTGAAGCCGAGCTCTTCGACCTGCGAGACGGAGAAGCGGCGTTCGCCTTCGCGGTACTGCTTGCAGTCGGCGCGCACGGCGGCGGCGGGGCTGAGGGTCGAGAGCACCGAGCCGGCGTTGAAGATCATGTCGGCCAGCTGGCGCGGATCCGCGTCGGCGATGCGGGCGAGCCACTGGAGCAGGTCCGCGTCGAGCGGCGTGGTCGTCGGGCTCTGGAGCAGCAGCGTGTCGGAGATGATGCCGCACATCATCAGGCCGGCGATCTGCGGCGTGGGCTTCAGGTCGGCGGTGCGGAACATGTCCGCGACGATCGAGCAGGTGGAGCCGAGCGGGCGGTTGATGAAGAGGATGGGCTGGTGCGTCGGCGCGTTGCCGAGGCGGTGGTGGTCGACGACCTCGGCGATCTCGACTTCGGCGGCGCCGTCGACGGCCTGGGAGAGCTCGTTGTGGTCGACGAGCACGAGCTTGGCGCGCGGCGGGTTGATGATGTCCGACTTCGTGAACACGCCGAGCAGGCGGCCGTCCTCGTCGACGACGTGGCAGATCAGGGCCGGGTTCTGGACGATGCGGCGGCGGGCCACGGAGAGCTTCTCCTGCGGCTTGAAGGTGAAGGCGTCGCGCTGCACGAGGCCGCCCACGAGCGTGGAGGCGCGCACGGCCCAGGCGGTGGTGGCGCTGTCGGTGTCGGCGTAGGCGACGGAGACCTTGGCGGCCTTGGCGCGCTCGAGGACCTCGGGGCGCATGCGGTGGCCGCCGGTGACGATGATGATGCGCACGCCCATCTCGATGGCGCGCAGGTGGACGTCCGAGCGGTCGCCGACGACGATGACGCTCTTGTTCGTCGGGATGCCTTCGATGGTCGCGGACTTGCCGAACGAGTCGAGTTCCATGGCGGCGACGCGCACGTAGAG
>RDYO01000041.1 GCA_004293385.1 Verrucomicrobiota bacterium | reverse complement strand
GATGGCCAAGCCGAAACTCAAACCCGAGATCAAGACTGAGTCGCTGGTCTCGGCGGCGCCCAAGTGGAACGTCGTCGTGCTCAACGACCCGATCAACTACCAGGCCTACGTGGTCATGGCGTTCATGAACGTCCTGCGGATCGGCGCCCCCGAAGCCAAGCAGCTCATGCGCGCGATCCATGCCGAAGGCCGCGCGACGGTGTGGACCGGCGACCGCGAGCGCGCGGAGATGCTCTCGCTCGAACTCCAGCAGTGGCACCTCAACTCCTTGCTCGAACAGGATGGCTGAGCTCCGCCTCACGATGACGACGGAGGCGCGGACGGTCCTCACCGACCTGCTCCGCCTCATCGCTCCCGCCGCCGCCCGCGTCACGGTCAACCGCGCCAACGTGCCCTCGGCCGACGAGGAGATCGCCGGCTTCTGGGTCGAGACGCTCACCGCCCAGGCCTCGGAGGAGGCCCGCCTGCTCTCCGTGGCCTTCGCCAGCGCCAAAGGTGACCCCGCCGTGATCGTGCTGCCCAACGAAGCCCAGGCCCTCGCCTTCCTCCGCGCCCTCTCCGCCGTGCGCCTCGCGCTCCGCGACTTGGTCTTCGCCGACATCACGGACGCCCAGCTGGAGAGCGCCGAAGACCTCGACGACGATTCCCTGCCGACCGAGCAGCGCCACGCCTTGGCCTGCTACGCCTGCTTCGGGCTGCTCCAGCAGTCGCTCATCGCGCAGCTGAACCCCGAAGCCTTCGATTGAGCGACGAAATCGGTTGAAGGTCCGGCGGTGACCCGCAACAAAAGCCGGGTGACCAGCGGCCTGCTCAGTTTCTTCTCCGCCCTCGGCGCTTTCGGCCGCCAGCTCGCCGCCCTGCCACGTCCTCGTTTCTTCCCTTTCACCGGCGTCCTGCGGGGCATGGACGGACCGACCTTCCGCGCCGACACCGTCGCCGGACTGAACGTCGCGCTGCTCGCCTTCCCGATGTCGATGGCCTTCGCGATGAAGGCCGGCCTCCCGATCTGGTGCGGACTCGTCGGCTGCGGCGTCGCGGCCGCCGTCGCCCCGCTCTTCAGCGGCTCCGCCAACCTGTCCGCCGGTCCGACGAACGCCTCCGCGGCGCTCCTGCTCGGTTCCTTCGCCACGCTCGGGGCGATCACCCCGGAACTGCGCGCCGCCGCCCTGCCCACGCTGGTCCTGATGACCGGCGTGTTCCTGCTGCTGGCTTCCTGGCTGCGGCTGAGCGGCTTCGCCGACTTCGTCCCGCGCACGGTGATCTCGGCCTACATCGCGGCGGCCGCCCTGCGCGTCATCGCGCTCCAGCTGCCCACGGCGCTGGGCATGCCCGGCGACCACGGCGACGACACGCTGCCCGAAGTGCTGTGGCACGCCGCGCGCATGGGTCGCGCGCTCATCAATCCGGAACTGGGCCTGGCGCTGATCACGAGCGTGGCGTATTTCCTCCTGCGTCCGAAGTACGGCGCGGGCAAGGCCATCCTCGGCGCGGTCATGGTCGCGACCTTCGGCGCGATCCTCGCCCAGAACGTGGCCCACGCCCAAGGCAGCCGCGCCGACCTCGTCGGCTACGTCGGCCAGGCGGCCCAGGCCGCCTCGGCCCTCCACCTCCCCGACTTCTCGGCGCGCACGCTCTCGACGCTCTTCTCTCCGGCCCTCGCGCTCGCGGTGCTCGTCGTCATCGAAGGCACCGCCAACGCCCGCGCCTCGGCCCTCAAGACCGGGCGCCCGTCCGACCTCCACCAGGAAGTCTACGGCCTCGGGATGGCCAACCTCGTCTGCGCCTTCACGGGCGGCATGGCCGCCTCGGGCTCGATCAGCCGCTCCGCCCTCAACGTCGCCAGCGGCGCCCGCACGGCGCTGGCTTCGCTGCTCTGCGGCCTGTTCATCCTCGGCGCGCTCTTCCTCGCCCGGCCGGTGGTGGCCATCGTGCCGCTCTCGACGCTGGCCATCCTCGTCATCCTCGCCGAGATCGAGCTCGCCAACCTTTCCGCGGTGAAGCTGATCCTGAAGTCCGGCGCGCAGGACCGCACGGTCTTCCTCGCGACCTTCGCGACCGCGCTCCTCGCGCCCCTCGACGTGGCGATCTTCCTCGGCACGGCGGTCGCGGTGGCCTTCTACCTCCGCCAGACGTCCACGCCCGAGGTCGTCGAATACGACTTCTCGGAGACCGGCGAATTGCGCGAACGCCCGAAGGGCCAGGCATCGACGGGCATCTCGATCCTGCACGTCGAAGGCAGCCTGCATTTCGGCGCGACCCAGGCCTTCCATGAACACCTGCGCCGCGCCTCGGCCGACCCTAACCTGAAGGTGCTCGTGTTGAAGTTCCGCGAAGCCCTCCACCTCGACGCCAACGGCGTGCTGCTCCTGCGTGACCTGGCCGAGACGCTGAAGTCCGATGGCCGCCACCTGATCCTCTGCGAAGCGAAGGCCGACACGATGCGCATCATCGTCAACGCCGGCCTTGATCAGGCGGTCGGCCCGGAGAACGTCTTCCCGTTCGACGAAACCCAGCCGAACCTCGCGTTGGCCAAAGCCGTGCGCCGGGCCCGTGAGCTCGCCGGCGGCGGGAACGCGGTCCTTCGCATCGTGACGGCCCCGCACCCCGACCTCCCCCGCCCGGCCTCGGCCGCCGGCGAGGACTGGCAAATCTGAGCAGGCCGGCGGTTTTCCGACCAAGGTCCCCTCGGGCTTGCCCGTTTTACGGCGGTTTTTGAATTCTGGCTTGAAGCCCGCCCCCGGACTCCCCCTTTTGAGGTGGTCTGTTCTCCGGAAAAGACACCCTCTTCTTCTCTCACCATGAGCCACTACAGCGAAATCCAAAAGCACCTCGGCGCCGAAGCCGAAAACCTCCTCGGGTTCAACAACCCGAAGATCAAGAAGGAGCAGATCCACTCCCCTCGCGCGGATTGGGTCGACCACGCCTTCGCCGCCTCGGACCGCAACAACCGCGTCCTGGCCAACCTGCAGCGCCTCTACGGCTCCGGCCGCCTCGCCAACACCGGCTACGTCTCGATCCTCCCCGTCGACCAGGGCATCGAACACTCCGCCGGCGCCTCCTTCGCCAAGAACCCGATCTACTTCGACGGCGAGAACATCGTGAAGCTCGCCATCGAAGGCGGTTGCAACGCGGTCTGCTCCACCTTCGGCGTGCTCTCCAGCGTCTCTCGTCGCTACGCGCACAAGATTCCGTTCATGGTGAAGATCAACCACAACCAGCTGCTCACCTACCCCAACGTCGGTGACCAGGTGATGTACGGCACCCTGAAGCAGGCCGCCGACATGGGCTGCGCCGCCGTCGGTGCGACGATCTACTTCGGCTCCGCCGAGACCAACCGCCAGATCATCGAAGTCTCCCACGCCTTCCAGCAGGCCCACGAACTCGGCATGGCCACCGTCCTCTGGTGCTACACCCGTAACAGCGCCTTCAAGACGAAGGAGAAGGATTTCCACGTGTCCGCCGACCTCACCGGCCAGGCCAACCACCTCGGCGTCACCATCTGCGCCGACATCATCAAGCAGAAGCTCCCGGAGAACAACGGCGGCTACCTCGCGATCCAGGCCACGGAATCCTCCTACGGCAAGATCGACAAGCGCATGTACACGGACCTGTCGACCGATCACCCGATCGACCTCACCCGCTACCAGGTCGCCAACTGCTACATGGGCCGCATCGGCCTCATCAACTCCGGCGGCCCCTCGGGCAACAACGACTTCGCCGAAGCCGTCAAGACCGCCGTCATCAACAAGCGCGCCGGCGGCCAGGGCCTCATCTCGGGTCGTAAGGCCTTCCAGCGCCCGATCGAAGAAGGCGCGAAGCTCCTGCACACGATTCAGGACGTCTACCTCACGAAGGAAGTCACGATCGCCTAAGGCGACCGCTGCCTCCCGACCAAAGCCCCGGCATCCGCCGGGGCTTTTTGTTGGGCGACGACGGGACGGCCTCACCCAACCAGCGGTGAGCGGCTCGCGGCTAGGAGAGGCCGTCAAGGAAAGGGAGACCGGAAACCGGAAAGCATGCTGCGGACCTAAGATCCCCAGCCAATCATCCGGTCTCCGGTCGCCCTTGGTCTCGTTGAGCGGTCTATCCCATCCGCCAACCGCCACCACCCTGCTCGCCTCCTTCCCACTCGCCCCGCACCCCAAGACTCCCCATCCTGCCTCCATGCCCCTCCCCCAAGGCTTCCGCGAATGGCTGGCGAAGGAATCCCAGCTCTGGCACGAACAAGGCATCCTGCAACCCGGCCAACGGGACCAGATCCTCGCCCGCTATCCGGTGGAAGAAGCCGGCACGGGCCGCATGGCCTTCGTGCTCCGCGCGTTCGGCGTGCTGCTCTTCGGCGCGGCGGTGATGCTCGTGGTGGGACATAACTGGTCCGACCTCGCGCGCGGCGAAAGGCTTGCGACGGTGGTCGCCGGCGTCGCCCTGCTGCAAGGCCTCGGCTTCTGGTATACCTTCAACGCCCGGCGCACAGGCTCGGTCCTCGGACACCTCGCGGGCTGCCTGATGTTCGGCGCCGGCATCGCGCTGGTGGGCCAGACGTATCACATGGACGCGCATAG
>RDYO01000040.1 GCA_004293385.1 Verrucomicrobiota bacterium | reverse complement strand
TCAGAGGCTCGGTGGACCAGAGAGAATCGGGCTCAAGGGGGAACCGGAGACCGGATGGTTGGCTGGGGATGTATTTTCGGGTCTCGGGTCTCGGGTCTCAGCCATCGGGAACCAGGTTCAGGTGTTCGGGTTCGGGTACAGGTTCAGGATTTGAATTTCACCCGGCACCCGCACCTGTACCAGAACACCCGTGCCAGAGACCTGAGGGCCGAGACCTGTGACCGGAAGGGATTATGTCCGCAGGTAGGATTCCGGTTTCCGGTCTCCCTTGGGGATGGGGTTACGGAGGTAGGGGCGCGCGGCTCGCGCGCCCGCGGATGACCGGGCCGGTCATCCCTACCCGAGGCAACTATGTCGTGACGCGGTCCCGACCCTACCCGAGGAAGACGGGACAAGAACGGCGCGACGTAGTCTCGCCCCTACCCTGCGGCCACCGTTCGGCGGCCTCGACATTTGCACCTTTGCACAGGCCGCAGGCCGATTTGGACTTTTGCACGGAGGGCAGCACGCGGTGCTGCCCCTACCTTAGAAGCGGAAACTGGAACTGACTTCGAAGACGGCGGCGACGATCGCGAAAGCGATGAAGGCGACGAACGAGAAGGCGGCGACGAGGACCGAAGCGGAAATGGTCTGCGAGATCGTACCGAGCCAGCGGTCGAGCTCGGCGCGGTAGGAGCGGGAGATGTCGCGGAGGCCGGGCGCCAGGTTGCCGGTCTGTTCGGCGACGGCGACGCGGTCGAGGAGCAGGCGCGGGAAGTAACCCGTGCGGGCGAGGGCCTTCGAGAGGCTGTCGCCTTCGAGCACGCGGTCGGTGGCTTCGCGGAGCTGCTGACGGAGCGCGCGGTTGGGGGCGGTCTTCTCGGCGAGGCGGAGGGCTTCGGCGGTCGTGATCCCGTTCTCCAGGAGCACCGCGAGCGTGTGACAGAAGTTGAGGACCGAGACGCGCATCACGAACGAGCCGGCCAGCGGGACCTTGAGGAGCAGGCCGTCGGAGGCCAGCTTGCCTTCCTCCGTCTTCCGCCAGCGGGCGATGCCGATGACCGTGAGCACGCCGACCACGAGCAGGATCGGGCCCACCACGACGAACACGTCGGCGAAGGTCATCAGCAGCTTCGTGGAGAGCGGCAGCTTGCCGCCGAGGGAAGTCAGGAGCGTCTGCAGGCGCGGCAGCAGGAAGAGCACGAAGAAGATCACCACGCCGACGGCGACCACGCAGATGAACAGCGGGTAGGCCATCGCGCTGATGAGCTTGCGTTTGAATTCCTTCTGCTCCGTGAAGTGGGTGATCAGGCGCTCGAGGACGTCGCGGATATTGCCGGTCGCTTCGCCGGCGGCGATGAGGTTGAGCGTCTGGCCGTCGAAGACCTGCGGGTAGGCGCCCATCGCGGCGGACAGGCTCTGGCCTTCGCCGAGCTTGGACCAGATCCCGGCGCAAAGGGCGCGCAGGCGGGATTTCTGGAGACGGAGGGCGAGGAGGCGGAGCGCTTCGCCGGCGGACATCCCGGAGCGGACCAGGTCGGCCATCGACTCCAGGAAAGGCAGGCACTCCGCTTCGGTCGGGAGCAGGTCCTTGTCGGCGGGGCCGCCTTCGCGGGCGGATTCCTTGGCGCGGACGGCGGCGCCGGACTCCTCGACCTTGACCGGCTTAAGGCCGCGGGCCTGGAGCTTCCGGAGCGCGTCGCGGCGCGCGGGGGCCTCGATGGTGCCTTCGGTCACGGCGCCGGCGGCGTCGCGCGCGGTGTAATTGAAGACGGCCATCGCGGCGTTATTCGTTCGAGCTCAGGTTACGGACGAGCTCGTCGATGGTCGTGAGACCGGCGGCGACCTTGAGCCAACCCGCCTTGGCGAGGGGACGCATCCCGAGGGCGATCGCCTTCTCGGTCAGGTCGCGGTTGGAGATGCGGGTGATGATCAGGTCGTGGAGCGGCTTCGGGTGGAAGATCTCGAAGACCCCGACGCGTCCGCGGTAGCCCGTGCCGCGGCACTTGCGGCAGCCCACGGCTTCCTTGAGGGAAGTCACGTCCTTCAGGTAAGACTCGTCCATGCCGAGCGTCTCGAGGGCCGGCAGGAGCTTCGCGCGGTCGACCGGGACCGTCTTGGCGCAGTCGGCGCAGAGGCGACGGACGAGACGCTGGGCGATGACCAGCTCGACGGCGGAGCCGACGAGGAACGGTTCGACGCCCATGTCGATGAGACGCGTGATGGCGCCCGGGGCGTCGTTGGTGTGGAGGGTCGAGAAGACCAAGTGGCCCGTGAGGGAGGCGCGGATGGAGATCTCGGCCGTCTCCAAGTCGCGGATTTCCCCGACCATGATCACGTCCGGGTCCTGGCGGAGCGTGCTGCGGAGGGCGCCGGCGAAGGTCAGGCCGATCTCGGCGCGCGTCTGCACCTGGTTGGCGCCGGGCACTTCGTATTCGATCGGATCTTCGATCGTCACGATGCGGATGTCGGGCGAATTGATCGCCTGGAGGAAGGCGTTGAGCGTGGTCGACTTGCCGGAGCCCGTCGGGCCCGTGACCAGGATGATGCCGTGCGGGTAGTCGAGGACCTTGCGGACGGCGGCCTGCTCTTCGGCGTTCATGCCGATGCGGTCCATGTTGTAGGCCTCCTTGCGCTGGTTGAGGAGTCGCAGCGAGACCGACTCCGCGTAGATCGTCGGGATCGTCGAGACGCGGATATCGAGGACGTTCTTGCCGTCGCGAAAGTTGATGCGGCCGTCCTGCGGGAGGCGGCGCTCCGAGATGTTGAGGCGCGCCATGATCTTCAGGCGCGAGATGATCGCGTCCTGGAAGCGGGCGAGATTGTCGGGCAGCGGGATCGCGATGAGGATGCCGTCGACGCGGTAGCGGATGCGCAGGTTGTTCTCCTGCGGCTCGAAGTGGACGTCCGTCGCGCCTTCGGCGACGGCCTGCGTCAGGACTTCGGTGACGAAGCGGACGACCGCGGCGTCCTGGTCGGCCTCGTCGGACGCGGCGACTTCGGCGGCGGGAAGATCGTCGCCTTCGTCTTCGAGACTGCCGGAGCCCACGCCGTAATTCTCGTTGATGAGGGCGGCCACGCGTTCGGGCGGGGAGAGGTACCACTTCGGGCGGCGGGAGGCGAAGGTCGCGACCCAGTCGGCCGTATCGGTGTCGGGCGGCAGCGCCGTGACGAGGCGGAGGCGGCCTTCTTCGCCGCCGGGGAGGAGCGTCGGGACGACCTGCGCTTCGGAGGCGATGCGCGCCGGCAGGATCTTCATGCCATCGGGATCGATGGCGGGCTCTTCGAGGACTTCGAGGCCCGTGAGACGGGAGAGCTCGGCGAGGAGCGAAGCTTCGTCGAGGCCGAGGGCCTGGGCGAGGAACTTGAAGCGGGCTTCACGCGGCGTCTCCGCGAACGAAGCGCGGGCCTCGTCGGTCAGGCGCTCGGCGAGGGCCGAGGGCAGTCCGTGCCGGTCGACGGTCAGCATGTCACTTCTGCGCCGGAGCGGCGGGGATCTTGCCGGGGATGTTCTCGATGACCTTCTTCGCCTCGGCGCCGAGCTCGCTGGCCGTCGCGCGGCTGATGGCGTCGAGGTTGTCGACCGCCGAGTTGTTGAGCACGTAGGGGCGGAGGAAGATGATCAGCTCCTGCTTCTCCTCGAGGACCGTCGACGAACCGAAGAGGTCACCGAGGAACGGGATGGGGCCGAGACGGGAGGTCGACTTCGTCGAGATGGTGCGCTGCAGGCCGCCGAGGACGACGATCTCGCCGCTCATCGCGCTCACGAAGGAGTCGGTCGTGCGACGGCCGATGATCGGCTGGTCGTTGCCGTCGAGGAGGGTGGAGCCGAGGATGTCCTCGACCGACTGCGAGACCTGGAGCTGCACCGCACCGTCCTTGCCGATGAGCGGCAGCACCTTGAGCTGGATGCCGATGTCGCGCTGGGAGACCTGCGAAGTAACCTGGCCGGTCTGGGGGGCGATGGTCGCGCCGGTGATGACCGGGCGGGATTCGCCGACGAAGATCGTGGCCTCCTTGTTATGGGTCGTCGTGACCGCGGGCACCGAGAGGACCTTCAAGTCGCCCTTACGAGGGGTGGTCGTGAGGCCGATGGTCGCGCTGAGGTTGCCGTTGGCCGCGAGCGTGCCCTGCGAGGCGTTGATCTGGGTGTTGTTCGGGGCGAGCGTCGTGTTGGCGGTCGCCTGCGTGCCGTTGACGTTGAAGCCGCCGCCCGTGCCGCCGATGCCGACGAGCTTGCCGTTGGTGACGGTCAGGCCGAGCGTGTTGAAGCCGTTGGTCTCGTTGTCGGAGAGCTTCACTTCGACGATCACGACTTCGATGCGCACCTGCGGGAGGACGATGTCGACCTTCTCGATGAGTTCGTGGAGGAGGCGGAGGTCGTCGTTGGTGCCGGAGACCACGACGGAGTTGCTGCGGATGTCCGGGAGCACCGTGAGGTTGCTGCTGAATTCGTCGGCACCCATCTGCGCGGCGCCGGCCGCGGCGGGCGCGCCCGGGGCGGCCGTCGGGGTCGGGGCGCGGTTGAGCGTGGTGTTGCTGCGGACCGAGTTGCCGGCGCGGGCGGCGGCGGTCGTCTGGCCCGTGACGAG
>RDYO01000039.1 GCA_004293385.1 Verrucomicrobiota bacterium | reverse complement strand
CGGGCCATGCTTCTTCATGATGCCCTCGATGAAGCGCGTCTCCTTCGGGGTATAATCCGCATACACCATGTCGTAATACAACGGGGAGTCGTACCAGGCCGTGGAGGATTGTTTAGAGGAGGACAAAGCGGTTGGCGGTTAGCGGTTGGCGGCTGGAAAAGACACTACCGAGGCGGGTTCAAACATGGGGCGAGGAGACAGAGTCACGGCAAGACGGCTGGGGTTGGGTTTTACCCTAACCGCCAACCGCTTACCGCCAACCGCAGATACCCGTTATGGGTTACTGATAGATCTCCCCGCCTTTTTCGCGGAATTCCTTGGACTTCTCTTCCATGCCCTTGGCGAGCGCATCGGCTTCGGAGACGCCCTGGGCGTCGGCGAACTTCCGGATGTCGTCGGAGATACGCATCGAGCAGAAGTTCGGTCCGCACATGGAGCAGAAGTGGGCGGTCTTGGCGGACTCCTGCGGGAGGGTCTCGTCGTGATATTCCTGGGCGCGCTCGGGGTCGAGGGCCAGGGCGAACTGGTCGGGCCAGCGGAACTCGAAGCGGGCCTTGGAGAGCGCGTTGTCGCGGATCTGCGCGGCGGGGTGGCCCTTGGCGAGGTCGGCCGCGTGGGCGGCGATCTTGTAGGCGATGACGCCCTCACGGACGTCGTTCTTGTTCGGCAGGCCGAGGTGTTCCTTCGGTGTGACGTAGCAGAGCATCGCGGTGCCATACCAGCCGATCATCGCGGCGCCGATGGCGGACGTGATATGGTCATAGCCCGGGGCGATGTCGGTGGTGAGCGGTCCGAGCGTGTAGAACGGCGCCTCGTGGCACCACTCCAGCTGCTTGTCCATGTTCTCCTTGATCATGTGCATCGGCACGTGGCCGGGGCCTTCGTTCATGACCTGCACGCCGCGCTCCCAGGCGCGGGTGGTGAGTTCACCCTGCGTCTTCAGTTCGGCGAACTGGGCTTCGTCATTGGCGTCGGCGATCGAGCCGGGACGGAGGCCGTCGCCGATCGAGAAGCTGACGTCATAGGCGGCCATGATGTCGCAGATGTCGTCCCAGTGGGTGTAGAGGAAGTTCTCCTTATGGTGCGAGAGGCACCACTTGGCCATGATCGAGCCGCCGCGGGAGACGATGCCGGTGACGCGACGCGCGGTCATCGGGATGTAGGCGAGGCGGACGCCGGCGTGGATGGTGAAGTAGTCGACGCCCTGCTCGGCCTGCTCGATGAGCGTGTCGCGGAAGATCTCCCAGGTGAGGTCTTCGGCGCGGCCGTTGACCTTCTCGAGGGCCTGGTAGATCGGCACGGTGCCGACCGGTACGGGACAATTACGCAGGATCCACTCGCGGGTCTGGTGGATGTTCTTGCCGGTGGAGAGATCCATCAGGGTGTCGCCTCCCCACTTGATGGACCAGCGCATCTTCTCGACCTCTTCCTCGATGGAGGAAGCCACGGCCGAATTACCGATGTTGGTGTTGATCTTCACCAGGAAGTTGCGGCCGATGATCATCGGCTCGAGCTCGGGGTGATTGATGTTCGCCGGGATGATGGCGCGGCCGCGGGCGACCTCGGAACGGACGAACTCAGGCGTGATCACCTTAGGGATGGCGGCGCCGAACGACTCGCCCTTGTGCTGGAAGGTCAGGTCGTGGCGGCGGGTCGAATCGGCCTGGGCGGCGGCGAGGCGCATGTTCTCGCGGATGGCGATGTACTCCATCTCGGGCGTGATGATGCCCTGCTTGGCGTAGGCCAGCTGGGTCGGACGCTGTCCCGGCTTCCCCTTGTAGATCTTGCGGTCGGCGCGATCGAACTGGACGAGGCGGTTGCGGGAGGTGGCACGCTGGGCGGTCTCGGCGTGCTTCCAGGAGAGGTAACCATCGTCTTCGGGCTTCAGCTCACGGCCGGGGACGGCTTCGACGTCGCCACGCTCGAGGATCCAAGCGGCGCGGATGGCCGGCAGGCCCTTCTCGACGTCGCCATGGAAGGCGGGATCGCCCCAGGGGCCGGACGTATCGTAGATGCGGACCGGCTCGTTAGCCGACTTCGTGCCATCGGGACGCGAGGTGTCGGCCAGCTTCACCTCGCGCATCGGCACGAGGATATCAGGACGCGAACCCGGCACGTAGACGCGCGTCGAGTTCGGGAAGGTGGTGGGCTTATTGTCGGAGACCATAGAATAGAGTGATGGAAGGAAGGTGGGCCCGAGGGCCGGAGGCAAAGGCTGTCCGCGCGGACCTGTGAGGTTCGCGGAAACGGGGATGTTATGGGCTGCACAATCCGCTTCCTACGGCGCCGAGGCGCATCAGGTACGAGGGTTCGAGGCCAAGCCTCATCTCAGTCCGGTCACGGACTCCCCTGGGAAAGACTAGGAAGGAACGTTTCGATGAAGGTGGAAAGCCCCCAAGTAGCAAGACCTTGCTCGGGAAAGGCTCGCCCAAGGCCTCCAGCTAGCCGAGAAACCCTGCATGGAACCCCCCAGCCTGCCGGCCGCCCCCATCCCGACCCAAGACGAGAAGAACCTCGGCCTGATCATGCATGTGCTCAGCCTGGTGGGCTTCAGCCTCATCGGGCCCCTCATCGTCTGGCTCGTGAAGAAGGACGAGAGCGCCTTCATCGACGCCCAAGGCCGGGAACTGCTGAACTTCCAGCTCAGTTTCCTGATCTACTCCATCGCCTGCATCCCGCTTTGCTTCGTGCTCATCGGGATTCCGCTCCTCATCGTCGTCGGCATCGCCGCCTTCATCCTGACCATCATCGGCCTGGTGAAGGCCACCGAGGGGAAGATCTACCGCTTTCCGGTCACGATCAAGATGCTCTGAGGCGCGGCGAGTCTCCCAAAAGGAAGGGCCCGACACACGTCGGGCCCTTTTGCATCACTAAGCACTGAAAATCAGCGGTTCATCGACAGCTGGGCGCGGAGGTACTCGACCGTGCGGCGCACGTTCGCGTCCACTTCCATCTGGTTCACGACCGTCTTGCGGGCGTGGATGACCGTACCGTGGTCGCGACCACCGAAAGCCTGGCCGATCGACACGAGGGACATGCCGGTGAGCTGGGTGGCGAGGTACATGGCGACCTGACGGGGGAAAGCGATGTTCTGCATCCGGCGCTTGGACGTCATGTCGGACATCTGGATGCGGTAGTGCTCGGCGACCTTACGCTGGATGACCTCGGCCGTGAGGGTGTGGCTGGCTTCTTCGACGAGGATGTCGTGGAGGAGCTTCTCGACCTGGGCGAGTTCGAGGGGCTTGCGGGTCATGCCCACGAGGCCGACGATGCGGGTGACGGCGCCTTCGAGGTTACGCACGTTGCGGGCGATGCGGGAGGCGATGAATTCGGCGATCTCCGGCTGCAGGTCGAGGCCGCGGGCGGCGGCCTTCTTGCGCAGGATGGCGATACGGGTCTCGAGGCCCGGGGCCTGGATGGAAGCGACCATGCCCCACTGGAAGCGGGAGACGAGGCGTTCCTGGAGCTTGGCGATCTCGGAAGCCGGACGGTCGCTGGTCAGGACCACCTGCTTATGGTTGTTATGCAGCTCGTTGAAGGTGTGGAAGAACTCGTCCTGCGTGGACTCCTTGCCGGCGAGGAAGTGGATGTCGTCGATCAGGAGCAGGTCCAGTTCGCGGTAGCGGCGACGGAACGAGGCGACGTTACCGGCCTGGAGCGCCTGGATGAAGTCGTTGGTGAAGGTCTCGGAAGAGATGTAGGCGATGCGGGCCTGGGGGTTGGCGGCGTAGACCGAATGCGCGATGGCGTGCATCAGGTGGGTCTTACCCAGGCCGGTCGGGCCATGGATGAAGAGCGGGTTGTAGTAGTGACCGGGCTCCTTGGCGACGGCGAGCGAGGCGCCATGGGCCATCTCGTTCTCCGGACCGACGATGAAGTTCTCGAAAGTGTTGGTGGCCTTGATCGCCGGAGCCGGCGAAGAGGCGGGCTGGCGCGAGGCACGGGCGACCGGAGCCGGCGCCGGGGCGACCTCACGGGCGGCGTCGACGGAAGCCGTCAGACGGTAGTCCATGTTACGGCCGGCGACCAGCGTGAGCTGGCGGCGGAGCATCTCGGCGTAGTTGCTGTTGACCCAGGCTTCGGTGAGGACCGACGGAGCTTCCAGGACAAGGACCTTGCCCTCGAGGATGCTGAGGGGCTGCAGGGACGAGATCCAGGTCTCGAAGTCGGCGCGAGGAAGGGCGTTACGGAGTTCGCTTTTGGCGGTTTCCCAAAGGGAGAGGTGGCTGACGGAAGAGGACATGAGAAAGGGGGAGGGTTGAGAAAGGTTGTTCACAGGCTCTTTGGAAGCCCGAAAGTGAGGTATTTTTGTAAAACAATCGTCAAGATGACGGACTCGACTCTTTGGCTGCTTCTGTGCCAGTTTCGGGACAGAAATAAAAGGCGCCGTAAGTCGTTGATGAAAGGTGATTTGGAAGGGTTAAAAAGGGATTCCTTCGTTTCGTGTCCGGAGAAGAGGCCGGTGACGATCCGAGGGGTGCGAATCGTGACGCCTTTGTGAAGGCGCGGAGACGAGGGACAAGTGCAAGCCCTGCACAGGTTATTAACAGCCCCCATGGTGATAAGAATGTGAGGTTTCTGTTGCACGGCCGTCACACGCTCACCGTTCCCCTGTGAATAGGGGTTTTAATTCACTGCGCCGCTTCGACGAGGTGTTCGTCCCGCAGACGACGCAAGTCGTCCAGGCTCAGGCAGTGACGGAG
>RDYO01000038.1 GCA_004293385.1 Verrucomicrobiota bacterium | reverse complement strand
CGGTTCGCTGGGCTTCAAGAAGGCCGACCTGCGCATCGAAGTCGCGGTCGCCGAGCTCGGTCCGCATGGCGCCGACGCGGTCCGCTTCCTTTTCTGCCCGAACGCCGGACAGGATCTCCTGCCGCTCGACCAGATCGCGTCCAGCGGCGAGGCCGCCCGCGTGATGCTCGCGCTGAAGACCGTGCTCGCCGCCGTCGACCGTACGCCGGTGCTGGTCTTCGACGAGGTCGACGCCAACGTCGGCGGCGAAATCGGCGCCCAAGTCGGCCGTGAGCTGGCCGCCCTCGGCAAGGGCCATCAGGTCTTCTGCGTGACGCACCTCCCGCAGGTCGCCGCCCTCGGTCATGCCCACCTCGTCGTGACCAAGACGCAGGACGATAAGTCGACGACGGTCGAGATCGCCCCGGTCCACGGCAAGCGTAAGGACCGCGAGTCTGAGCTGGCCCGCATGCTCGGCGACCGCGCCAGCAAGGTCGCTCTCTCGCACGCCCGCGAACTGCTTGACGGCGCGAAGTAAGCTCAGGCTTTCTTCACGAAGCGGTCCAGCCGTAGGCGCTGGATCATGCGTAGGCCGATCGCGGCCGCCCAGGGCTTGGGCAGGCGCGCTGAGAACACCGCGAGGATCTTGTGCTTCCAACCGGTGACCACCACCGGTCGCGTGGCCGCCATGCCGCGCACGGCCTCGTCGGCGCACTCGTCCGCGGTCTGGCCGCCGAGGCCGGTCGAGCTCGCGAAGCCGGCGGCCTTGGAGAAATTCGTCGAGACCGGGCCCGGGCAGATCGCCACGCAACGGATGCCGTGACGCTTCGCTTCGGCGTCCAGCGCGACGCTCCAGTCGAGCAGGAAGGATTTCGTCGCCGCATACGTCGTCATCAGCGGCGTGGGCTGGAAGCCCGCGAGCGAAGCGACGTTCGCGACCTGGCCACCGCGCGACTTAAGTTCTTCCCAGAGACGTCCAGTCAGCTCGACCGGCGCGCGCACGTTGACGTCGATCATCTTCAAGGTGTGGTCGACGCCGGGCGCCGGAAACTCTCCGTAGGCCCCGAAACCGCTATTATTAACCAGTAGCATCCTGCCTTCGCTGGGCATTAGTTTCCGTAATTCGGAGACAACGTTCGCGATGTCAGCGGGTTGCGAGAGGTCGCAGGTAAGGTGAGTGAAGTTAAGGGAATTCGGGACGCCTTCCGGCGGGGTGCGGGAAAGGTTGAAGACGGCCGCTTTGGTCTCAGAATTACTGATACGCGAGAGTATCGCGCGTCCGATCCCGGAAGAAGCCCCTGATATGATGACCACGGAAAAACTCCTGAAGAAATCATCGACGGTCTTGTTCTTTGACATGGGCGCAGAGTCTCACGTCACCCCCCAAAACACAACACACATGACAAGTGCTCCGATCGTCGTGACCGGGGTCCATATGGACCTCACCGACGCCCTGAAGGAAACGGTGTGCGCCAAGGTCGAAAGACTGCTGCGCCACAACCCGCGGATCATCCGCGTGCACGTCGAACTCGTCCACACCCGCTGCAGCGACCATAGTCGCGAGTTCGGGGCCCAGATCAGGCTGGAGATTCCCGGCCCGGACATCGTCGTCCGGGAGGAGTCGGACGACCTGTACAAATCCATCGATATTTTGATCGATAAGGTCGATCGCCAGCTTCGCCGCCGCCATCGCCTGGATAAGGAGAAAAGGAATCATCCGCATCCGACAGACCTGGGCGACCTGGGACGCGCGGCGTAAGGACGGTATCGTGCCGGCCGGTTGTCGGTGAGGGCTGGTCAGTCGGTTAAGGTCGAAGTCAGATAGGCTGGAAGTCGGTGAAAACAGACGGAAAGCCAGTCGGACAGCGAAGGTAACGGACCGTCAGTCAGAGTGCAGACAACGTAAGCCAAGCCAGCACAGTCAAAGTAGGTACCGGACCCCGGCCGCCGCAAGGCAGCCGGGGTCCTCCTGTTTAGGCGGATGACTGGCCGCCTAAGTTTCTCGCCCTCGGGCCCCCGAGGGCTTTTATCTGCCCCATGCGCATTTATTTCATGGGCATCTGCGGCACGGCGATGGGTAACGCCGCCTTGCTGATGCGCGCCTTGGGTCATGAGGTCATGGGATCCGACACGGGCATCTATCCCCCGATGTCCGACCACCTCCGCGGCGCCGGCGTCGACATCCTCGAAGGCTGGTCCGCCGAACGACTCGCTCAGCTCAAGCCCGACCTGGTCGTCGTCGGTAACGTCGCTTCCCGCGGCCATCCGGAAGTGGAGTGGCTGCTCGAAGCCCGCACCCAGGCTTACGTTTCCCTCCCGGAGCTGCTCCGCACCCGCCTGCTGAACGAACGCCGCAACGTCGTCGTCGCCGGCACGCACGGCAAGACCACCACGACCTGCATGGCGGCGGTGCTCCTCAAGGCTAACGGCACCGAGCCGGGCTGGCTCGTCGGCGGCGTCCCCCGTGACCTGCCCGATTCCTCCCATCCGGGCCAGAAGGGCGGACCGTTCGTCATCGAAGGCGACGAATACGACACGGCCTTCTTCGACAAGCGCAGCAAGTTCATCCAGTACCTGCCGCACGTGCTCGCGATCAATAACTGCGAGTTCGACCACGCCGACATCTTCCGTGACCTCGATGACGTCCTGCGCACGTTCTCGCATGTCATCCGCATCGTCCCGCGCGACGGTGCGATCGTCGCCAACGGCGATGACGCCAATGTCCTCGGTCTGGTGAAGAACGTCGCCTGGGCTCCGGTCATCCGCGTGGGCACGGGCGCCGGCAACGACGCCGTCATCGCCGATTTCAAGGAATCGCCCACGGGCTCCTCCTTCACGCTCGTCTGGAAGGGTAAGGAGTGGGGCGGGGTGAAGTGGGCCCTGCCGGGCCTCTTCAACGCCCGCAACGCCGCCATGGCCGCCGTTTCCGCCGGCCTGCTGCTCGACGCCCAGGATCCGACCAAGCTGAAGCTCGAGGCGCTCAATTCCTTCCAAGGCGTCCAGCGTCGTCAGCAGGTACTGGTCGACCGCCCCGACCTGACCGTGATCGAAGACTTCGGCCACCATCCGACGGCCCTCGACCTGACCCTCGAATCCCTGCGCGCCCGTTATCCGAAGCATCGCCTCGTCGCCTGCTTCGAGCCGCGCAGCAACACCGCCGCCCGTAAGGTCATGCAGGACGCCTTCCAGGAGGCGCTCAAGAAGGCCGACGAGGTCTTCCTGCCTCCGCCCCATCGTGCCGAGAAGCTCGGCGACGAACGCTTCGATAGCGCCGGTGTCGCCGCCGCGATCACGGCGGCCGGCCGGAAGGGTTTCGCCCCGGCTTCGAACGATGCCTTGCTCGCCGAACTCACCGCTCTCGTGAAAACGGATAAGTCGCCTCGCTGCGTGATCTTCTTCTCGAACGGCGCCTTCGGTGGCATCATCAAGAAATTCGCTCAGACCATCTGACCATGGAAGCCTTCATCCGCTCGAACAAGGCCGTCTGGCTCATGCTCATCGCCGATTGCTTAGCGATCGCAGGTTGGTTCATCGTCCAGCTGAACGGCGGCACCGAGACGGCTTTTCCGCTTTTCGGGCTCTCCGGGCTCGTCTTGTGGAACATCCTGTTCTTCTGGTCGCGCGCCCAGCTGAACAAGCAGGCCTGACTTAGCCTAGCAGGCCGAGCGCCTGGTTCGCTGTCGCGGTGTCCTTGGCGATCTGCGACTGCAGCGCGGCGAGGTCAGCGAACTTCTGTTCAGCGCGGATGCGGCGTAGCCAGCGTACGCGCACGGTGTCTCCGGTCGTCGGCGCGGTACCGCGGAGCACATGGGCTTCGAGCAAAGGCGCGACGGGACCGCTTTCCACTGTGGGGCGCTGCCCGTAGTTGGCCACGGCCGGCAGGGCTTCTCCCTTGAAGATGACTTCGACGGCGTAGACGCCGTAGGCTGGCTTGAGATCAGGTTCCCAGGCCACGTTCACGGTCGGGAAGCCGATGGTGCGGCCGAGCCGTCGACCGCCGATGATCGTTCCTTCGGCTTCGTAAGGGCGCAGCAGCATGGCGTTGGCGAGGGCGAGGTCGCCGCCGGCGAGGCACTGGCGGATACGGGAGCTGCTTACGGTCTCATCGCCGAGCTGGACCGCGGCGACGAGCCTCACGCCGAGTCCTTCAGCCGCGCCGTGCGCGATGAGGGTCTCGCCGTGGCCGGACCGTCCGCGTCCATACTGGAAATTAGAACCGACGTGCAGCGACTTGATGTGCGGGAACGTGTGCTTCAGCCACTTCGGGAAGTCGGCGGCTTCGATGCCGGCGTGATTCCGGTCGAACTTCTCGTGATGGATCAGCTGGGCGCCGGCTTCGGTCAGGCGCTCGTCCTTCTGGGCGCGCGTGAAGATCAGCGGGACGGAGGATTCCGGGCGCAGCACCTTGCTCGGGTGCGGGTCGTAGGTGAGCACGCCGACGATGCCTCCGTCCGCGCGGGCGGCGTCGCGGGCGGAGTGCAGGACGGCGCGGTGGCCGAGGTGCACGCCGTCGAAGGCGCCGATGGCGAGATGGAGGGCGGTGCTCATGCGGCCGGCGCGGCTTCGCTCACGGGCACGAGGGCCGCGACGAGCTGTTCGTCGTTCATCGCCCCCAGCTGCGGGAGGGTGTGGCCGCGGGAGAGGTCGAGCTGGCCCGAGCGCGTGCGACGGAGCATCGAGAGGTGCGCGCCCGGGCCGAGCTTGCGGCCGAGGTCGTAGGCGAGCGTGCGCACGTAGGTGCCCTTGGTGCAGCG
>RDYO01000037.1 GCA_004293385.1 Verrucomicrobiota bacterium | reverse complement strand
ATCGAGTTCTGCTCGCAGTTCACGCGCACCTCGAGGAGCTCGAGGAAGTCGCCCGAGGTCAGGCCCTTGATCCAAAGTTCGTTGCGCGACGTGCTCCAGAAAGTGGCCTTCTTCTCGCGGAGGGCGGTCTCCAAGGCCAGCTCGTTGGCGTAGCCGAGGATCAGGACCTCGCCGGTGACGGCATCCTGGGCGACGGCCGGGATGACGTCGGCCTGTCCCGAGGCGATTTTACGCAATTTCTTGAAATCCAGACGGAGGACCTGGCCTTCTTCGAGTTCTTTGTCGGACATGTGTCCGTTTTGCAGGTGTTCGGTGCCTCATTCAAGGCTGGAAACCCCTCCCAATTATCCCTTACGCATAAGGCCTATGTCGCTCAATAATTCCGCCGACCTTTCCCGCGCCGCCACCGAAGCCCGCGGACTCGCCATGGATGCCGTGGCCGCCTGCCATTCCGGCCACCTCGGCCTGCCCCTCGGCGCCGCCGAAATCGGCTCCGTCCTCTACGGCAACTTCCTCCGCCACGACCCCGCCGCGCCCTCCTGGATCAATCGCGACCGCTTCGTGCTGTCCGCCGGCCACGGCTCGATGTTCGTCTACGCCTGGATCCACCTCGCCGGCTTCGACCTCCCGCTCCAGGAAGTGAAGAACTTCCGCAAGCTCCACTCCAAGACCCCGGGTCACCCCGAGTTCGGCGAGACCGTCGGCGTCGAAGCCACCACCGGCCCGCTCGGCCAGGGTACCGGCAACATCGTCGGCATGGCCGTCGCCGCCAAGATGGCCGCCGCCCACTTCAACACCGCCGAACATAAGATCTTCGACCACATGGTGGTCGGCCTCGCCGGCGACGGTTGCCTCCAGGAAGGCATCTCGCAGGAAGCCGCTTCCTTCGCCGGCCGCTTCGGCCTCGATAACCTCATCATGCTCTACGACTCCAATGACGTCACCCTCGACGCCATGGCCTCGAAGACGCAGAACGAGGACACCGCCAAGCGCTACGAAGCCGCCAACTGGGAAGTCTTCCACGTCGCCCAGGGCAACGAACTCGCCCCGATCGCCGAAGCCCTCGACAAGGCCCGCGCGAGCAAGAACGGCAAGCCGAAGCTGATCATCTGCAAGACCGTCATCGGCAAGGGCATCGCCGAAGTCCAGGGCACCTCGAAGGGCCACGGCGAAGCCGGCGTGAAGTTCGTCGACGCCTCCCGCAAGGCCCTCGGCCTCCCGGAAGAGAAGTTCTTCGTCTCCCCCGAGACCCGCGCCTTCTTCGCCGCGCGCAAGGTCCAGCAGGCCGCCGCGCACGCCGCCTGGCAGCAGACCTTCGCCGCTTGGTCCAAGGCCAACCCGGAAAAGGCCGCCATCCTCGCCAAGGCCCAGAAGGGCGACCACGGCGACGTCCAGTCCCTCCTCGCCGCCATCCCGGAGTTCGGCAAGAACTCGCTCGCGACCCGCGTCTCCGGCGAGAACTGCATCAACGCCGTCGCCAAGGCTTCGCCGCTCGTGCTCTCCGGTTCGGCCGACCTCCACGGCTCGACCAAGAACTACATCAAGGACGCCGGCGACTTCGACATCGCGACCCCGGCCGGCCGCAACCTCTACTTCGGCATCCGTGAGCACGTGATGGGCGCCATCCTCAACGGTATGGCCTACCACGGCATCTTCAAGGGCTCCGGCGCGACGTTCCTGACCTTCTCCGACTACCTCCGCCCGTCGATCCGCGTCGCGGCCCTCGCCAAGCTCCAGGTGTTCTACATCTTCACGCACGACTCCGTCGGCGTCGGCGAAGACGGCCCGACCCACCAGCCGGTCGAGACCGTCAGCGCCCTGCGCTGCATCCCGAACCTCGACGTGCTCCGCCCGGGCGACGCCGAAGAGACCGCCGCCGCCTTCGCCCACGCCGTCGCCCGCAAGGACGGCCCCGTCGCGCTGATCCTCTCCCGCCAGAACGTCCCGTCCCTCGACGCCGTCCCGGTCGCCACGCGCCGCCAGGGCGTGCTCAAGGGCGGCTACGTCCTCCGCAAGGAAACCGCTCCCCTCACCCACATCATCATCGGCACGGGCAGCGAACTCTCCCTCGCCCTCGCCGCCGGTGAAGAACTCGGCGCCGGCGTCCGCGTCGTCTCGATGCCTTCGATGGAAGTCTTCGCGCGCCAGCCGAAGGCCTACCAGGAAGAAGTCCTGCCGGCCTCCTGCACGAAGCGCGTCAGCATCGAAGCGGGCGTGACCCTCTCGTGGGGCCGCTACGTCGGCACCGCCGGCAAGGCCATCGGCACCGACACCTTCGGCCTCTCCGCTCCGGGCGACGTGGTCATGAAGGAACTCGGCATCACGAAGGAAGCCGTCGTCGCCGCCGCCAAGGCGCTCTGAGCGAACGGCTAGGCCTCGCCCCGAAGACCGGCGCCGCAAGGCCGCCGGTCTTCTTGTTTTACGGCGTCACTTGACCTCGCGGAGCTGCGTGAGCGGCAGACGGAACAGGTCGCCCTGCTCAGAGCCCAGGAGCAGGTTCGCGGAATCCACCCACGCGCAACCTTCGAGCTGGAAAGAGAGCACCGGCGGCGAGAGCGGCGCATAGAGCGCGCGGCCGCGGAAGAAGTCTTCGCCGGCGGCCGGCAGGTCGAAGACCCAGACGTTGCGATAGGTCAGTACCGCGAGGCGCGTGCGGTCGGGCGACAGGCAGGCGTCTGTCACCATCCCGCCGATGTCGAAGCGGCCCAACTTGGTGAGCGTGGCGCGATCGCCGTTCGTCGGGAGATCAGCCCGCCAGAGGTCCGTGAGGGTGTCCCGGCGGTGCTTGGTGAGGAGATAGAGCTTCCCGCGCAGCAGGAACATGGCCTCGCAGTCGTGCGCGAGCTCCGGATCCGGGAAGGCCGTCTGGTCAGGCCACGCGAAGGTGACCTTACGTACGTCGGCTGCTTCCGTCGTGCCGGCGACAGGCTCGCGGAAAAGGTAGAAGGCGAGTTCCTTGCGTCGCGAGACGTTGTTGCCGACGTCGCCCACGACCATCTGCCCGCGCTCGTCGCCGGCGATGGCCTCCCAGTCGACGTTCGTGGCCCCACGCAACATCGGCCCGTCCCAGTAGCCACCGGGGCCGACCACCCTCGACCCGTCGGCCCGCACGGGGGTGATCCGCGGCTTGGCGCCGGAATCGGAAAGCGTCCAGAAGACCCCGGGCTGCGTCGGACTCGGCCAGAGCGCCGAACACTCGGGGACGAGCTTGGGGTCCAGCTTGCCGGTCGCGCGCAGGGAGATCGCTTCGCCGAGGGGCGGCTCGCGACGCTGCACGACCGGCTCGGCGCCGGCGGCGGACGCCGTCCAGGCGAGGCCGGCGAGGAGCAGCATCGTGCGCATCCGCCAACGCTAGGCCGCGCGCGGTCCTTGGCAATCCATCGCCGCCGCTTTTGCTGTCGAAATCAGGTCACGACCGACCATCGTCCCGGCATGGCCCGGAAATCATCGCGCTCGCTCTGGACGGACAAGCTCCGCGGCGTCGCGTCGACCCCGACGGGCGCTCCGGCGCCCCGCGCCCGCAAGGCCGCGCCGACGGCCGCCGCGCGCGGTTGTCGCGCCGTGATCCTCGGCATCGACCCTTCCCTGCGCGGCACCGGCCTGGCGGTCGTCGACGCGCGCGTCGAGCCGATGCGTCTGCTCGCGAGCGTCACCGTGAAGCTCGGACCGAAGCTCGCGCCCTACGAATGCCTCGGCCGCATCGCCGACGCCGTCGAAGCGTTGGCGCGCGAACACAAGGTCACGCAGGCGGCCATCGAAGAGACCATCTACGTGCAGAACTTCCGCACCGCCCAGGCGATGGGCGCCTCGCGCGGCGCCGCCCTCAGCGTGCTCGCGCGGCTGGGCGTCAAGGTCGGCGAATACGCGCCCACCCGCATCAAGCTGGCGGTCGCCGGCCACGGCTCCGCCAAGAAGGAGCAGGTCGGCCGCATGGTCCGCTCGGTGCTCGGGCTCTCGGCGGAACTGGCGTTGGACGAATCCGACGCCGCGGCTGCGGCCCTCTGCCACGCCTTCACCGCGCGCGGCTGACTCAGAGTTCTTCGCTGACCGCGAACTCGTCGTGACGGCCGCGGGCCTGGCTCCAGCGGGCCATGAGCTCCTCGACGGGCACCGGGCGCACCTTCTGGCGCAGGTTGTAGGCGCCGGCTTCGAGGCACGCCTTGAGCTGACCCCAGACGGCGGCGTAGGAGCGCGAGAAGCGGAGAGACTCGTCGCGCAGGAGGCTTGAGACGTGGCAGCAGCCGCCGACTTCGGTCACGATGAAGCGGCCGGCCTTGAGGTCTTCCATCGTGGCGGCGCGCAGGTCGAAGCGGGCGAAGTGCAGGCCGGGGAAACGCTTGGCGAACTGGGTAACGGCGGCGTCCAGCTCGACGGTCGTGAGGTCGGCGCGATGGCGGCAGCGCGCGCCGTGGCCGTAGCTGCCGGTCAGATTGAGGGTCACCTTCTGGCCCGCCGGGATCACGCGATTGAGGTCGCGCGCGTGGCAGCGCAGGAAGAGGTTCGCCCGGGAGACGGCGACTTCGTCGAGCCAGATCAGTTCCTCGAGGGTCTGCTCGCCGTCACCGCGCACGGTGACGTCATGCTTATGCACCAGGGCCATGATGCGTCCGTCGTCCTTGCCGGGGTTACGCCGCCAGACGACTTCGAACTCGAAACCGGGGATGAACTTCTGGAGCAGGAAATCTTCCTGCGCCCCGCGGACGAGGCGTTCGAGCTGCTCCTGGGTGTGCACGAAACGCAGGCC
>RDYO01000009.1 GCA_004293385.1 Verrucomicrobiota bacterium | reverse complement strand
AGAAGGGCCTCGCCGGCGTGGGCTATGACTTCCCCGGACAGACCGAGTTCTTCGCCTCGCGCTGGAACGGCGAGCCCGTCATGG
Organism: Verrucomicrobiota bacterium; assembly: GCA_004293385.1. Taxonomy (GTDB): domain Bacteria; phylum Verrucomicrobiota; class Verrucomicrobiia; order Opitutales; family UBA953; genus UBA953. The sequence goes on along the minus strand of RDYO01000009.1, from coordinate 20,699 downwards.
CGTTCGCCGGCGGCAAGATGACCGTCGGACTCGTCACCTGGCACATCCCGCTCGCCGAAGTCCCTCGCGCCGTGACCGGCGCGGACGTCCGTCGCACCGTGCTCGCGCTCATCGCGCTGCGCGTGAAGCTGGGCGACGCGCGGCCGCGCATCGCGGTGTGCGGCGTCAATCCGCACGCCGGCGAAGGCGGCCTGCTCGGACAAGAGGACGACCGCATCATCCGGCCCGCCGTCGAAGCCTTGCGCGCCGCCGGCCACGACGTCACCGGCCCGCTGCCCGGAGACACGGTCTTCCATCGCCATCTGCAGGGTGAGTTCGACGCCGTCGCCGCGATCTACCACGACCAAGGGCTCGCGCCGCTGAAGGCCGTGGACTTCTCGACTTCGGCCAACCTCAGCCTCGGCCTGCGCCACGTGCGCACGAGCCCTGACCATGGCACCGCCTACGAGCTCGCCGGCAAAGGCAAGGCGGACCGCGGCAGCTTCGATGCGGCGATGCGCCTCGCCCGCGTGCTCTCGGCCTGATGCGCGCCCTGCTTTTCTGGTTTGCGTCCTGGCTCACGCTGAGCGCGGCCGGTCAGCGTATCGCCAGCTACAGCCCGGGCGCGACGCAGACGTTGGTCGACCTCGGCTGCGCGGAAGAGATCGTCATGGCGACCCGCTGGTGTCCGTTGCCGAAGGACCATCCTGCCGCGCGGGACGCCGACGTCTTCCTGCCTGACCTCGAGCGGCTGCTGAAGACCAAGCCCGACCTCGTGATCCTCCCGCGCATGGCGAATCCGCTCTGGGCGGAGAAGTGCGCTAAGGCCGGACTGCGCACGATCGTACTGACTCCCGAAGCGCGAGACTCCGTGGTCAAAGATTTCCGACTCCTCGGCGAGGCGACCGGACGCACGACCGAGGCTGCGCGTATGGCGACCGAACTGACGCGGCGACCAGCTGCGCAGGCCAAGACCATCATCGTCGTATGGGACGGCGTCATGGCAGGCCCGGAAAGCTACCTCGCCGAGCCCCTGGCGGCGGCGGGATGGAAATCCGCCCTGCCCCAAGGGTCTTGGCTGAAGTTCGACTGGGAACTGCTCGCCAGCACCAAGCCGGAGGCCGTGCTGTGGATTCAGAACGGCCCCAAGGACGGCCCGATTGGCTTGTATGCGGAGAAAGTCGCCGAAATGAAAGGACTCCCCTCGATCCGTAGCCTGCCTTGCGTCGTCAAAGAGCGGATTTACCAGACGAATAATCGTAGTAACTGGTTGCCTGGCAGTGGTTTAAATAAAATCCATGACGACCTTCTACGCCTGCGGGAGCAAGTCGGGCCCTGAGGGATTCCCGGGCCAAGATTGGCCTTCGGTCGATTGACAGCGGGCCGATTTGGACGACACTGCTGGTCCACACCATGAACTCCAAGTTCCTCAAGTTCCTCGCCCTCACCGTCGGTCTCCTCGCCGTCACCGCTTCCTTCGTCAGCGCCGAAGAGAAGAAGGATGGCAAGTGCCCCTGCGAAAAGGAAAAGCCCAAGGCCTCCGTCGTCGCTGAAGAAAAGAAGGACGGCAAGTGCCCTTGCGAAAAGGAAAAGCCGAAGGCTGCCGCCGGCGAAGAGAAGAAGGACGGCAAGTGCCCCTGCGAGAAGGAAAAGCCGAAGGCCTAACCTTCCCGCTCAGGCGATCAAAGGACGAACCCTCGGGTTCGTCCTTTTTGTTGGCTCAGAACGTCAGCTTCAGTTCCGCGCGCACGAACGCCGGAAAGTCGTCGTGCACCGCGAAACCGCGGGCCGCGGCCTGGGCGAGCTCTTCCGGCTTGGCCGCACCGCTACGCATCGCGCACGAGCGGATACCTGCGTTGAAGCCTGCGTCCCAGTCCGTCACGCGATCGCCGGTCATCCAGCAGCGGGCGGGGTCCAGACCTTGCTCCGCGATCTTCTCGAGGATGAAGCGCGGGCTCGGCTTGCGATAAAGCGAAGGCTCATCGGGGCGTTCCGGGGCAGCCTTGATCTCCAAGATGCCCGGAGCAGGCAGGGCGAGCAGTTCCAGCATGCGGCGGTTGCAGGCATGGTATTGGTCCCACGTGAAGATCCCCCGGTTGATGCCGCTCTGGTTGGTCAGGATGAAAAGACGGTAGCCGGCCTGCAGACAGGCTTCCAAGGCCGGTTTGACGCCCGGAATGAGCTCGATCTGCTCTTCCCGGCAGGTGTGGTGGTGGTCGCGGATAAGATTACCGTCGCGGTCCAGAAAAAGGGCGGGATGGCCAGGCATCGCCCCAGCCAACCGAACTTGCCCACAATCGCAAGGGAATGGAAAGGGGGCTTGACCGAGGGGGCGGGAGGGGTAGAACCGACCCTCATCCAAGCGTAGAACCATGGCCAATCCGAAACGTAAACAGTCCAAACGCCGCAGCCGACTCCGTCGTGGCGCCAACCAGTTCCGCGCCCCGAAACTCGTCAAGGATGCTGAATCCGGCGCCCTTCGTCGCTCCCACCGCGTCGACCCGACCACGGGTAAGTACCGCGGTCGCCAGGTCCTGGACACCGGAGCCTAAGCTCCACCCCGGGCTCAGCCCGACCTCATGACCGAAGCCACTCCGAAGAAAGGCCACCGTATCGCCCTGGATTGCATGGGCGGTGACATGGGGCCTTCTGAAGCCGTGGCCGCCGCCGCCCTTGCGTTCAAGGACGGGATCATCGGCCCGGAAGACACCTTGGTCCTCGTCGGCCACGAGGACAACCTGCGCATGCTCGCCTCGGATCACCGGGCGCTGAAGAATTCCCGCGTCTTGTTCCGTCAGGCCGCCAGCATCGTGGCCTCCGACGACGCGCCCATGGCCGTACTGAAGTCGAAGCGCGATTCCTCGATGGTGATCGCCCTTGAGATGCTCAAGGCCGGCGAAGTCGACGCCGTCGTCTCGACCGGCAACACCAAGGCCCTCGTGGCGGCCGGCACCATCAAGGTGCGCCCCATGGAAGGCGCCGAACGCCCCGCCCTCGCGGCCATCATGCCGCGGCGCGAAGGCCATTTCATCATGCTGGACGTCGGGGCGAACCCCGAAGCCACGCCGGCGCAGCTGCTGCATAACGCCGTCCTCGGCTCGATCTACGCCCAGAGCGCGCTCGGCATCGCCCGCCCGCGCGTCGGCCTGCTCACCGTCGGCACCGAAGAAGGCAAAGGCGGCCCGCGCATCAACCGCACGCACGCCCTGCTCAAGGCCATGGGCGACCGCATCAATTACGTCGGCCCCGTCGAGGGTTTCGACGTCTTCGGCGACGCCTGTGACGTGGTCGTCACCGACGGCTTCACGGGCAATATCATCCTCAAGACGCTCGAAGGGCTGGTCTACATGGTCCGCGACATGGTCGGCAGCAAGGTGAAGAGCAACCCGGTCTATCTGGCCGGCGGCATCGCCATGTTCCCGCTCCTGCGCGACCTCAAAGGCAAACTGAAGCCAGAACGTTACGGCGGAGCCCCTTTGCTGGGCCTGACCGGCTTGGTCATGAAGGCCCACGGGTCCAGCAACCGCCAGGGTATCGCCAGCGCCATCCGCCTGGGGCTCGAAGCCCTCGGCCACGGCGCCGGCCACCGCATGCTGGCCGCGCTGGCGGAAGCGAACGCCGTCGTCGCCGCCACTCCCGAGGAGGCCTGAGGTTTTAGTGTTCCCTTCCCCGCCCAAGGGGTCTTTTCTCACGCATCGATGAGCAGCGCTGAGCTATCAGTCTTTATCCGGGCCATCGGGGTCCGCACGCCGGAACGCAAGCTCACCAACGCCGAGCTCTCCAAGATGGTGGATACCTCCGACGAGTGGATCCAGACCCGCTCCGGCATCAGCGAACGCCGGATCGCCGGAGCGGGCGAGAATCCTTCGGACCTCGGCGCCCAGGCCGCCGCCCAAGCCCTGCAGCGCGCCGGCCTGACGCCGGCCGACGTCGACCTCCTCATCGTCGCCACGATGACGCCGGACGTCCCCTTCCCTTCCACGGCGTGCCTCCTGCAGGCCAAGCTCGGCCTGCGTCGCGACATCCCCTGCTTCGACATCTCCGCCGCCTGCTCCGGCTTCGTCTACGCCCTCCAGGTCGCCAAAGACATGATGCGCTCCGGTTCCTACCGTCGCGCCCTCGTCGTCGGAGCCGAGAAGCTCTCCAGCGTCGTAGATTGGTCCGACCGCACCACTTGCGTCCTCTTCGGTGACGGCGCCGGCGCGGTCCTCCTCGAGACCACCACGGAGAAGGACGTCGGCCTGCTCGGGAACCTGCTCGGCGCCGACGGCAACAACGCCGAACTCCTGCATTGCGCGGCCGGCGGTTCCGCCGCTCCCGCCACGGCTGACTCGCTCCGCGAGGGCAAGCACTACCTCCGCATGAACGGCAAGGAAGTCTTCCGCCACGCCGTCCGCGTGATGGCCGAATCCTGCGAGCGCGTGCTCGCGCAGTGCGGCGTGACCTCGGCGGAAGTCGCCTGGTTCATCCCGCATCAGGCCAACATCCGCATCCTCGAGGCCGTCGCCAGCCAGCTCAACGTGGGCATGGAGCGCTTCCCCTCCAACCTGAGCCGCTACGGCAACACCTCCGCGGCCTCCATCCCTCTCGCGCTTGAAGAAGCCTGGAAAGACGGCAAGATCAAGCATGGCGACCTCATCCTGATCGTCGCCTTCGGCGCCGGCCTGACCTGGGGCGCGACCCTCCTTCGCTGGCATGAACCTTCCCGCTAAACTCCTCCTCGCCGCAGCGCTCCTGCTCGGCGCCCATGCCCGTGCGGAATTCATCCGCGTGGACGGAGCCTGGCAGGTCAAGCCCGGCACCCCCGCCGACGTCAGCCCGCCTTCGCGGCTCCCCGTCCTGCTGCTCGCCATGGACCACGCATCCGGACGGGCCGACGCCGGCGACATCGGCGGAGCCCTCAAGGAATGGGAGATCATCGGCGAAGCCAACGTCGGCGCCGAGGCCGAGGCCATCTCCCTGCTCACCCGCGCCCGCATCTACGTCTCCCGCGGCGAATTCGAGAAAGCCACGACCATCATCGACGACCTCTTCGCCCGCCATTCCAGCTTCCCTGGCTTTGCCGGAGCGGTCGACCTGCAGTTCAATATCGCCAACCGCCTGGCCGAAGGCGAACGCCGCCGGCTCGGCGGCTGGTTCCCCTGGTTCAGCGACCGCGACAGCGCCATCGGCTCCTGGGAGAAGACCATCCGCCTCGCGCCCAACGGACCTAAGGCGGACGAGTGCCTGATCCGCATCGCGCGACTCGGCATGGAGCGCGACCTCCCGGCCAAGACCAACGACGCCCTCGAGCGTCTCGTCAGCGATTACCCGACCTCGAAGTTCGCGCCGGAAGCCCTCGAACTGCTCGCGACGCTCCGGGCGAAGGAATCCCTCGGACCCGCCTGGGACCAGGCCACGACGATCGAAGCCGCCGACCATTGGCGGACGCTGGCGGACCAGTTCCCCAACGACCCGCGGGCCAAGGTCGCCATCGAACAGATCGCCATCCTCCGGGACCGCGCCGCGCGCGCCCGCCTGAGCCTCGCCCGCTTCTACTTCTTCAACCGGAACAACCCGGAAGCGGCGAAGCTGATGGCCAACGCCTGCCGCAACATCGCGCCGGAATCCGCCGCCGCCAAGGAAGCGGAGACCCTGCTCGCCACGATCGAAAAGGATCCCACTCCGCCGAAGACCCTCGCCGACCGTCTCCTCGGCACCATGCCCCGGCCGCGCGCCGTGACGGAAGCCAAGCCGCAGGTCGTCGGCGAAGACCTCGACGCCCTCGGCTTCAAGAACGAAGGCACCAAGGCCCCCGTCGGCCCCGCCAACCGATGAGGAGCTGGTTCCTGCTCGGCGCGGCCCTGCTGCTCGCCGGATGTTCCGCCTATCAGGCCGGCGGCCCTAAGCCCGCTTTCCGCTCGTTGGAGATCGCCCCCGTCCGCAACGCCACGTCGCGTACCGCCACGCACGCCGTCCTCCACGGCAAACTCAACGATGCGTTCGCGGGCGATCCGCGCGTGCGCCTCGGCGCCGGTGACGCCGTGCTGGCGACCGAAGTGACGGAATACCGCCGCGACGGCTTCACCACCAAGCCCGGCGACGCCTTCGCCTTCAACAGCTTCCGCGTGACCTTCGAGGTCCGCGCCACGCTGACCGCCCAAGGCGGCGCGCGCACGCTCTTCAAGGACCGCGTCTTCCGCGCCACCACCACGCTGCAGAACGCCGGCGATCCCGTGGCCGAGGAACTCAGCGTCGCGCCGATGCTCTTCGCCGACATCGCGTCGCAGATCCGGCAAGCCGCCACCTCGGCCTGGTGACATGAACCCGGCCGTCGTCGCACCGTCCCTCCTCGCCGCCGACCACGGCGCCTTCGCGCAAGGCGTCCGCGCGGTCGAGGCGGCCGGACTCGACTGGCTGCACATCGACATCATGGACGGGCACTTCGTGCCCAACATCAGCTTCGGCCCGCAGGTCGTCGCCGATCTCCGTCCGCTGACGAAGCTGCACTTCGACGTGCACCTGATGCTCAGCCATCCCGACCGCTACGTGGCCGCGTTCGCCAAGGCCGGCGCCGAACGCCTGACCGTGCACGTCGAAGCCGAGCACGACATGGCGAAGACGCTCGCCGCCATCAAAGACGCCGGACTTTCGGCCGGCATCGCGATGAATCCTGACGCCGATCCGCGGCGCGTGCTACCCTACCTCGGCGACGTCGACCTCGTGCTCTGCATGACCGTCTTCCCCGGCTTCGGCGGCCAGTCCTTCATGCCCTCGGTGCTGGACAGCATCCGCTTCATCGCCGCCGAACGCGCGAAGCGCGGCGCGAACTTCCGCCTCGAGGTCGACGGCGGCATCAACGTCGAGACCGGCCGCCTCTGCCGTGAAGCCGGCGCCGACACCCTCGTGGCCGGCACGGCCTTCTTCAAGGCGCCGGACCGCAAGGCCTTCGCGGCCGCGCTGACGGCCTAAGCGGCCGCCGGAGGCGGCGTCGACTGGCCGGCGGCGGCCTTCTCCGTCTGCAAGCGCAACTGGCCGCAGGCGGCGTCGATGTCGTGTCCCTTCTCGCGACGCAACGTGGCCGTGACGCCCAGCGCGCGGAGCTCCTTCACGAAGCGGTCCTGACGCGTCAGCGAAGGACGCACCCAGGGCAGGCCTTCGACCTTGTTATACGGGATCAAATTGACGTGCGCGTGGAGTTCGCGGGCGATGACGGCGAGCTTCTTGGCCTGCTCGAGCGAGTCGTTGATGTCCTCGATGAGGATGAACTCGAGCGTCAGCATGCGCCCGTGTTTGCGGGCGAAGGCCTTGGCCGCCGGGATGAGCTCCTCGAGCGGGAACTTCTTGTTCACCGGCATGATCTGGTTGCGGACCTCGTTGGTCGCGCCGTGGAGGCTGATCGCGAGGCGGAAGCCCAGCGGCTCCTCGGCCAGCTTGAGGATCTTGGGCACCACGCCGGAGGTCGAGATCGTCACGCGGCGGGCGCCGAAGCCGAAACCCCACTGGGCATTGACGATGCGGAGGGCGGCGAGGAGGTTGTCGTAGTTGGCCAAGGGCTCGCCCATGCCCATGACCACGATGTTATCGAAGGAGGCCAGCCCTTCGGCGGCCCGGGCGGGGTCGGCCTTGTCTTCGATCCGGCAGACCTGAACGAGCTGGGAGACGATCTCCCCGATCGAAAGGTCGCGCTTCCAGCCTTCCAGGCCGGAGGCGCAGAACTTGCAGCCGTAGGCGCAGCCCACCTGGGTCGAGATGCAGATCGTCCGGCGGGACTTCTCCTGGCCGACCCCCTCCATCGGGGCGCGGATGATGACCGTCTCGATCAGGGAGCCGTCGCGGAGGCGCTGCAGGATCTTCTGGGTGACGTCGGAGGAGGCCTTCCGTTGGACCAGGGCCGTGGACTCGAAGTCATATTGCTCGGCCAACCAAGCCCGCAGGCCGGCCGGCAGGTTGGTCATGGTCTCGGCGGTTTCGGCCCGGCGGGGGTAGAGCCACTCGAAGACCTGACCGGCCCGGTAGCGGGGGTGACCGGCCGCGACCAACCGCTCGCCGAGGGTTTCGGGAGTTTCGCCGTGGATTGAGGGTTTTTCGGGCTTAAATGCCATGGGAGGGGCAGGAGCAACGGACTCGGAGGCTCAGGACCCCGAAACCCCCGCCTTCCTGCTTGCAAGTGAGAATTGTTATCCCCAAAACCCACTTTTGCAATGAGCAACAAGGCCCTGACCCCACAAGGTGGTAAAATGAACTCCCTCCAGGCCGCCATCGACCTGGTGGCCACGGGTCAGCCAGCCTTCTGCCTCCACCAAGCCTGGGGCATCGGCGTCATCCGTTCCTACGACGAGGCGACCAAGCGTCTGGTCATCGACTTCCCTGAGCAGAACAAGAAGGGCCACGCCATGGATGCCGCCTTCTTCCTCGGCAAGATCGAGTTCATCAATCCTAACGGACTGGTCGCCAAGGCCTACGCCGACGCCACCAAGACCGAGATCGCCAACCTCGTCGCCAACGACCCGGCCGGCGTGGTCAAGGCCCTCCTGGCCGAGTACCCGACCGGCGAATGCACTTCCTACGCCCTCGAAGCCAACCTCGACCGCGTCCATTTCGCTTCCCTCCCCGCCGGCAAGGACCGCGCCGCCGCCTTCAAGGCCTGGTGGACCAAGGGTCGCGCCGCCGTCCGCAAGGACCGCGCCATCCTCGTGCCCGAGCGCAAAGGCGGCCTCTACGCCCTCCTCGAAGCCCCCAAGGACCTCGGTGAAGACCTCTTCGCCCAGTACGAAAGCGCCCCGAATTTCGAGCGTAAGCTGCTGCTCCTCGAAGAGCTCGCCGGCGCCGCCGCCGCTGAGACCCGCTCGGCCGCCAACGCCGCCAACCTCGACAAGGTCTCCGCCGACCTCCTCAAGGAGATCAAGAAGCTCGAGACCGCCCGCAAGCGCGACAATCTCCCCGCCATCCTCGGCGGCATCTGGAACCGCGATAAGTTCTTCCGCTCCGCCGTCGAGAACGTCGAGACCGTCAGCCCGACGGCCTCGGAGATCATCGCGCTCTGCACCGAAAGCGACCTCGCCTTCGTCGCCCTCAACATCCCGCACACCACCGAGAAGATCCGCAGCCTGCTGGACCTCGTGCGCGCCCACCACGGCGACCGCTGGGCCGACCGCGCCTTCGACCTCCTCCGCAACCGCGACATCGGCGGCACCAAGAGCGGCTCCGCCAAGCTCGTCTCGGAATCCATCGCCTACCTCTGCGACCAGGACCTCGCCGAGGCCGTCGCCACGCGCTTCGCGCAGTGGCTCGAGACCCGCGAACTCCGCGCCCCGGTGATCATCTGGATCATCAAGAACCGCGACTCGAAGAAGTACGCCGCCATCGTCGGCCGCCTGATCAACCCCGCCCTCCTCGGCGCCATCCTCTCGTCGATCGACACCGAGTCGCTCGAATCCAATTCGACCGCCCGCATCCCGCTGGCCAACGAGCTCATCAAGGACAAGGAGCTGATCGCGAACATCCTCACGCCGGCCGAAGGCAAGAAGGCCGACAGCGAGACGATCTTCGACCTCACCCGCACGATGATGAGCAGCCAGGGCTTCGACGAGATGACGAAGAAGGCCCTCCTCTCCCGTCTCGCCAAGATCGAGCCGCACGTCCAGCGCCTCGCCAAGTCCAAGCACTCCGGCTCCGAAGCCGAAGAGAAGGAACTCCTCGTCTCCAAAGCCTCCAAGGAAGTCAAGGAGCGCGAGCTCGAGGACATCGTCAAGGTGCGCCTCCCCGCGGTCAAGGAAGCCATCCAGATCGCCAAGGAGCACGGCGACTTGAAGGAAAATTCCGAATACAAGATGGCCCGACAGGACCATGACACCCTCGCCGCCCGTCGCGCCGAGCTCGACGCGTTGCTCAAGAAGGCCCGCGTGACCGACTTCTCCGAAGCCAAGACCGATGCCATCAGCGTCGGCTCCAGCATCGTCCTGCGCCGCGGTTCCGACCAGGCGGAGTTCGCCTACGACCTGCTCGGCGCCTGGGACGGCGAGCCGGAGAAGAACATCCTCTCCTACATCTCTCCGCTCGCGAAGCAGTTCCTCAACCACAAGGCCGGCGAGACGTTCACGACCAACATCAACGGCAAGGCCGAAAGCTGGACCGTCGTGAAGATCGGCCGCTGGGTCGACAAGCGCTGAACGGACCGTCAGTCCCTCCTGAAGAAGCCCCGGTGACGGGGCTTCCTCTTTTGACAAGCCCGCGGCCCCCGCCCATCTTCGCCTCATGCCCGACCCTTGGGAATCCCTGCGCCTGCTGGCCGACCCCACGCGCTCCCGCATGCTGCACCTGCTGCACCGCGGCGAACTGGCCGTCGGCGAGCTCCAGGAAATCCTCGGCCTCCCGCAGTCCCGCATCTCCACCCATCTGGCCCTGCTCCGGAAAGGCGGCCTTGTGGTCGACCGACGCGACGGCAAGAAATCCTTCTACGCGGTGGCCCGCGACCTCCCGGACAGCGTGGGCGGCATCGTCGAAGCCGCCCTGGCCGCCAGCGCCCGCGAGCCCAAGGCGGCGGCCGACCAGCGCTCCTGGCAGCGGATCGTCGAGAAGCGTCGGCAGAAGGCCGAGCAGCACTTCAACCTCGTGGCCGACCGGCTGGGCCGGAACTACTGCCCGGGACGCTCCTGGGAGGCCATCGGTCAGATGCTCTTCCTCCTGACGCCCAAGGTCCGGATCGCCGACCTCGGGGCCGGCGACGGCACCCTCTCCCGCCTCCTCGCCCGCCAGGCCGAAAGCGTGCACTGCGTGGACAGTTCGCCGCGCATGGTCCAGGTCGGCCGGGCCTTGGCCAAGAAAGAGCAGCTCCGCAACCTGACCTACGTCCTCGGCAACATCGAGAAAGTCCCCCTGCCGGACCGCAGCATCGACCTCGCCTTGCTGAGCCAGGCCCTGCACCACGCCGAGAACCCCCGCCAGGCCCTCGCCGAAGCCTTCCGCATCCTCAAGCCGGGGGGTCGCCTGATCGTCCTCGACCTGCGCGCCCACCGCTTCGAGAAAGCCCGCGAACTGTATGCCGACCGCTGGCTGGGTTTCAAAGAGAACGAACTCCACGATTGGATCGAGGAAGCCGGCTTTGCCCAGTCCGAGGTGCGCGTGGTGGCCAAGGAAACCAAGGAGCCGGGCTTCGAGACCCTCTTGGCGACAGGCCTGCGTCCCGGGGCCTGAGTTATTCACAGTCAGACCCCCCCGCCGGGCTCTGATATTTGCCCCTCGGAGGGGGGCTTATTGCTTGGCATCCCTCGGCCGCTTGGGCTATTCCTTCGCACCCCCGACGCGGAGCAATAGCTCCCCTCACCCGATGCTTATCCAAGAGTCCCGCACCTACCAACTGGCCAAGGCCGCCCTGCTCGCCGTCCTCCTCGCCGTGACCCCCGTCACCGGCGTCCTTCGCGCGCAGACCAAGCCCCTGCCCACCGCGGAAAAGCAGGAAGACCCTCTGAACGTCCTCTACAAGGCCGCCGACAAGGCCTTCGAGGAAAAGAAGTACAAAGAGGCCCTCGATCTCTTCCAGGAACTCGAGGACAAGGCCGGCGACGTCGCCAACAGCATGAAGGCGGTCCTCTCCTTCCGCAAAGCGACCTGTCTCTTCTTCATGAAGGACTGGCCCAAGGCCCAGGTGGAACTCACCGCTTTCCTCGATAAATACCCCAAAGGCACCGAAGATTTCTTCGACGGCGACAACCGCCGTGGCACCGCCGAGCTGATCCTGATCGAAGCCTTCTCCAAGCAGGGCAAGTGGGACCAGGCCCTCGCCCGCCTCGAGAAGATCCGCACCAACACCCTCGCCCGCCCCGAAGAGCGCGTCTCCGCCTTCACGCTTTCGGCCCAGATCGTGGTCGACCGCGCCAAAAGCTCGACCGACGACCTCAAGAAGGCCGCCTACGCTCAGGCCATCAGCCTCCTCAAGCAGGCCACCGCCGAAGGCATCAACACGCCCGAACGCCGCGAAGCCGCTTACAAGCTGGTCGAGATGTACACCAAGCTCGGCCTGACCAAGGAAGCCACCCAGCTGAAGAACGAGATCGACGCCCGCAGCACCGGCTCCCCCGTCGAAGTGGTCCGCTCCAACTTCCAGCGCCTCGAGATCGGTGACGCCCGTTTCGCCGCCGCCGAATCCGCCGCCGACGAGGCTTTCCGCGGTGATTTCTACCGCCAGGCCCTCAACAACTACCAGGGCACGCTGCGTCGCGTGAACCTCACCCGCTCCTTCGGCAAGGCCATCGAGACCAAGACCGCCGAGGTCGAAGGCATGACCAAGGCCGCCCCGAAGCCGAACGCCGAACAGGCCGACAACATCCGCCGCGCCCAGCTCGACCTGGAGCAGTTCAAGAAGATCGAAGCCGAATTCAAAGCCAACAAGGACTACGACGCCTTCATCTCCTACCGCATCGGCCTCTGCCTCCTCGAACTGAAGCGCCCGTGGGAGGCCCACGTGGCCTTCCTCGACATCTTCGAGAACAGCCCCGAGTTCAGTCGCATCGCCGGCGCCTACTACTACCACATCCTCGCCCTGCGCCGCATCGGCCGCAACAACGAGGCCCAGGCCAAGTGCAAGGAGTTCATCCAGAAGTTCCCGAAGGATGAGATGGTCTCGTCCATCGCCCTCATCCTCGGCGACATCTCGCAGGAGCGCGAAGAGTTCCCCGAAGCCATCGAACACTACAAGTGGGTGCTGGCCAACGTGGCCAACCTCACGCCCGAGATCGCCGAAGAGATCGATTTCCGCATCGCCGCCTGCCTTTTCTCGCAGGTCGACTGGGCGCCCGCGCAGAAGGCCTTCGAGGCCTTCCTCAAGAAGTACGAGCGCTCGTCCGTCCGTCAGCAGGTCCTGTACATGAACGCGCTGTGCTCGTTCTTCCAGGGCAAGTACAAGGAGACCAAGATCGACTTCGACAAGTACGAGCAGGAATACCCGAAGGGCCAGTTCATCCCTGACGTCCGCTACCGCCAGGCCATCGTCAAGTTCGGCGTCAACCCGCCGGACATCGCCGGCACCATCAAGCTCTGCGAAGACTGGCTGAAGGATTTCGCCAAGGACCGCACCGACGAAGTCATCGCCCAGACCCCCGAGGTCTACACGCTGATCGGCGACGCCCACATCCGCATGGCCGACGAGCTCGACAAGAAGGTCAAGGCGGCCGACATCGACCTCCGCGTCAACCTCAAGACCCCTGACCGCGCGAAGTTCGCCGCCATCAAGGACAAGCTCGAGAAGGAGAAGGAAGCCGTCACCGGCAAGGCGATCGACGCCTACGAGGCCGCCGCCAAGAGCGCCCGCACCAATCCGCAGGCCCTCGAGTTCGTCCTCGGCGAGCTGCGCAAGCTCCTCCCCGGCCGCGGCGAACACAAGCGCATGCGCGACCTGTTCAAGGAGATCTTCGACTGGGACCACAATGACCCGAAGGCGATGACATACCTCTACGAGGTCATCCGCTCCACCGAACGCATGGGCGACATGCCCGAGTTCGCCCAGCAGGCCGAGAAGGTCCGCAAGGATTTCAGCGCCAAGCTCGCCGACGGCCGCAAGGCGGTCGACCAGCTCGAACGCAAGCAGGGCGTCACCCGCCCCGAGATCGACACGGCCAAGGAGGCCGTCAAGAAGCTCTCCGCCGAGCTCGAAGCCGAACTCGCCAAGGTCGAGGTCAAGCGCCAGGCGTCCATCGCCGAGCAGAAGAAGCGTGCGCTGAAGATCCTCTCCGACGCCGTCGCCGAATCCATCAACGACCGGAAGCAGGAAGGCACCGAGAAGCTCATCGTCTTCCTCGCCGAGAAGCTCGCCCGTAAGATCAAGCGCGTGAAGGCCGGCGCCAAGCCCGAGCCCGGCGCCTACACCAGCGCCGACGCCGAGAAGGAGCTCACCAAGCTGCTCCGCCTCGAAGAGAACCGCAGCTCCCTCGTCGCCCAGGCCCGCGGCTTCTTCGCCCTCGGCCAGCTCGCCGTGTTCACCCGCGAGCCCGAGAAGACCGCCGCGAACTTCGCCAAGATCGCCGCCAACTTCAAGGCCGAGGAACTCAACCCGACCATCCTCGCCCTCGTCGGCGAAAGCCTCCTCGCCAAGGGAGACCTGAAGAAGGCCGAAGAGTTCTGCCGCTACATCCTCGAGTTCGCCCGCTCCTCCGAATACGCCGACTACGGCTTCGCCGGCCTGGCCGACATCCGTTTCGGCGAGAAGAAGTACGCCGAGGCCCTCTCGCTCTGCAACGAGGCCATCGACAACAACATCCTGATGTCGAAGGAACTCGACCTGCGCTTCACCCGCGCCCGCGCGCTCGCCGAACTCGCCAAGTACGACGAAGCCAAGGCCGGTTTCAAGGAGATCGCCGAGACCAAGGAATGGCGCGGCGAGAAGACCGCCGCCTCCCTCTACTGGCTCGGACTGATCGAAGAACGTCAGGCGACCGACAAGGAAGGCTACGCCCGCGCCATCGCCTACTACCGCCGCTGCTTCATGACCTGGAAGAAGTACGAGGTCTGGTCCGCGAAGGCCTATTTCTCCGCCGCCAAGCTCTTCGCCTCGAAGCTCGACCAGAAGAACGAAGCCAAGCTGATCCTGCAAGAGATGCTCCAGAAGGACCGCATCAAGGACACCCGCGAAGCGGAAGAAGCCAAAGCCTACCTCCTCGGACTCTGAACGCCATGCGCCGCCCCCTCCTCCTCACCGCCTTCGCGCTCCTCGCCGCGGCCTCGTCGCCGGCCCAGACCTTCGTCTTCAAGGGCGAACGCTGGGAGGTCAACGACCCCTTCAAGCTGGACAACTCCGTCCCGCCGAAGCCCGTCGTCGACGAAAAGAAAGGCGTCATCAACGTCATCAAGGGCACCGTGGACCGCACGACCAACCGCGGCGGCTTCGTGTCGACCGACACCCGCAAGCTCTCCGAAGTCACCGAGATCATCTGGCCGACGCCCGCACGCCTCCAGGAGGCCCAGAACAACGTCAACCGCGGCGAGCCCGCCAAGGCCCTCGACAACGTCGAGGCCGTCCTGAAGTTCTTCGAGCCCCTCAAGAACGTCCCGGGCTCCCTGTGGGTCAAGGCCTCGCTGATCAAGCTCGACGCCCTGGACCGCCTCGAGAACGACGCCGCCACGAACAGCTTCCTCACGGCCTTCGAAAAGGAAGAAGCCGCCAAGAAGCCGGAAGTCGCCACCCAGATCCAGCTCGCCCGCCTGATGCTGCGCGCCCGCAAAGGCGAGCACGACGCCGTGATCCGCGAAGCCACCGAACTGCTCACGAAGGTCGACAGCTCCGAACTCCAGGCCCGCCTCCACCTCACGAAGGGCAACTCCCTCCTCGCCGCCAAGAAGTACGAAGCCGCGATGACCACCTACCTGCGCGTGCCGGTCTTCTTCGGTTCCGAGACCGAGATGATCCCCAAGGCCCTCCTCGGCGCCGCCCGCGCCTTCCGCGGCATGGATAGCCCGGCCCTGCGCGACCAGAAGCTCGAAGCGGTCTCCAACCGCTACCTCTACGACATCATCGTCTCCTTCCCGGTCTCCAAGGAGGCCGAAGAGGCCAAGAAGCTGCTGCCCCCCGAGGAGCGCGCCAAGGCCGAAGCCGACCAGAAGAAGATCGCCGCCGGCGGTCCCCTCCCCGAAGGCGTGATGCTGGCCAAGCCCAAGCTCGCCGCCGAAGAGAAGGTCGAAGGCAACAAGTGAGTCCTTGCCCCTTTCCAAAACCTAACCTAGATACCAACCTACACCCCATCATCATGAAGATGAACCTACGTTCCGCCCTCCTCAGCACCGCCCTTCTCGGCCTGCTGACCGTCACCGCCTCGGCCCAAGAGGCCGCTGCCGCTGCCGGCGTGCACCACAAGACCCTCGCCGACCTCTTCATCGAAGGCGGCTGGGTCATGTACCCGATCACCCTCTGCTCCGTGGCCATGATGTGGTTCATGGTCGACGGCTTCATCAAGACCGGCGCCGGCAAGATGTACCCCACCGAACACGTCACCCAGCTCCGCGAGTTCTTCAAGAAGGGTGACTACGTCGGCGCCTACGGCTTCGCCAAGACCGCCGGCTCCCCCGTCGCCGACGTCGTCCGCGCGGGCGTCGCCTTCGCCCCGGATGGCAAGACCATGACCGAAGAAGCCATCCTCTCCGAAATCGCCCGCATCCAGGGCGAGATCAAGGGCCGCCTCTCCTACCTTTCCGTCATCGGTGTCTGTACCCCGATGATCGGCCTCACCGGCACCGTGACGGGCATGATGAGCGCGTTCGAAACCCTCGGCACCTCCGGCGTGGGCGATCCTTCCAAGCTCTCCGGCGCTATCGGTGAAGTGCTCGTGGCGACCGCCTCCGGCCTCTTCATCGCGATCCCGGCGTTCATCTCGTACTACCTCCTGATCAACCGACTCAACAAGGGTATCCACGACATCCAGGAGATCGCCACCAGCCTGTTCCGCTCCTTCCCCTACGAAGAAGTCGAAGGCCACAAGGTCGGCGACGAAGAGATCTACGCCGCCAAGCCCGACTGGAGCGCCTCTTCGAGCGTCCAGGGCTAAGTCCCTTCCACCCCTAAACCAGCAGCACAACCATGGCAGGCGGAGGCGGAGGCGGAGAAGGCGAACCGGAGTTCCAGGTCGCGCCGATGATCGACGTGCTCCTGGTGCTGCTCATCTTCTTCATGTCGATCACCTCCTCGCAGGTGCTCAAGGTCGACAAGAACATCTCGCTCCCGGTCGCCTCCAACGGCGTCAAGCGCGACGACAAGGCCGCGGCCGGCCTGATCAACATCTCGTGGGACAAGACCACGGGCCAGGCCAAGTACAAGCTCGACGACCGCGAACTCGACCCGAACGACAAGGAAGGCATCGCCAAGGAACTCGCCGACCGCAAAGGCACCAACGAAAAGTACCGCCTGCTGGTCCGCGCCGACAAGGAATGCCACGCCAAGTACGTCTCCAAGGCCCTCGAATGGGGCGCTGAGGCGGGCATCGACAACATCGCCTTCTCGGGCCTCAACCACGAGGAATAAGCCATGAAACAGCGAGAACAGACTCCCGACGCCGCCCCCGGCTTCCAGATCGCCCCGATGATCGACGTGGTCTTCGTGATCATGCTCTTCTTCATGGTCATGGCCGGCGCCGTGAAGGTGGAGCATGAGCTGAAGACCACCCTCCCCGGCAACGCCGAGACCGCCAAGGAGACCGACCTCCCCGACGAAGTCACGATCGGCGTGAGCGAGACCGGCGAAGTCACCCTCAACGAAGATCCGGTCGGCGCCCCCGGCGACAAGCTCCTCGAGAACCTCTACAACCAGATGAAGCTGATGGGTCAGGCTGCCGAGCAGTCCAAGACCAAGCTGCTCATCACGGTGCAGGCCGAAGAGAACGCCCGCTACGAGCGCGTGATCAACGTCCTCGATATCCTGGCCAAGGCGAACATCACGAATGTGACGTTCGCGGTGTCCGACACGGAATAAGCCGGCCGATCAGCCGACGAAGACAGCCGCCGAAAGGCGGCTTTTTCGTGTCCGGACTTAGCGGGCGAAGCCGGCTTCGGATTCGAGGACCTTGCGGACGGCCTCGAAGTCGTTGCCGATCTTGATCGGAGCAGGCGCCGGCAGCTCACCCGGGAAGCGGGAAGCATGGGCGTCGCCGAAGGCCTGCTGCAGGACATCAGGGAACTTGGCGGGGTGCGCGGTGCCGAAGACGATGACGTCGTCGAGCTTGGCGCCATCACGGGCCAGGAGGTCTTCCGCGGCCTTCCAGCCGACGGCGGAGTGCGGGCAGAGGATGTAGCCGCTGGCGTCACGGACGCGACGCATGGCGTCGAGGGTTGCGACGTCGTCCACGGTGACGGCTTCCACGGAGGGGCCGCCGTCGCGCCAGGCGAGCAGGCGGCTGAGATTGTTCGGGTCGCCGATGTCCATGGCGTTGGAGGCCGTGGGGACGGCGCGACGCGGACGATACTCGCCGGTGGCGAAGAGGTCGGGCAGCGGCGAGTTGGTGTTAGTCGCGGCGACGAGCGCGGCGACGTCCAGGCCCATGCGACGCGCGAGCTGCACGGCGCCGACGTTACCGAGGTTACCCGAGGGCACCACGATGCCCATGCGACGGCCAGGGGCCAGCAGACGCTTCGCGTGGAAGGCGAATGGCACCTGGGCGATCAGACGCACCGGGTTGATGGAATTCGCGGTGAGCAGCGGGCGGTGGCGACGCAGGGACTCGTCGGCGAGCGCGCGCTTCACCATCGCCTGACAGTCGTCGAACGTGCCGTCGACGGAAAGGGCGACCACGCCGGGACGGGGCCGGGCGATCTGGGACTCCTGCACGCCGCTGACGCCGATGCGGGGATAGAGGACCACGGCGCGGACGCCAGGTACGCCGGCGCAGGCTTCGGTCACGGCGGCGCCGGTGTCACCGGAGGTCGCGGCCAGGACGGTCAGCTGCGGGAACTCATCGCCGAGGACGCGCGCGGTGACGCGCACGAGCGTGCGGACGGCGAAGTCCTTGAAGGCCGCGGAGGGTCCTTGGAATAGTTCGAGGACGGCGATGCGTTCGGCCGGGGTGCCCTTGAGCTTCTCCGGGCGCACGAGCGGCACCGGGAAATTGAAGGCTTCCTGGCAGAGCTCGCGCAGCACCGCCGGGCCGAGCACCTCGCCGAAGTACGGAGCCACGACGGCCTCGGCGAGGTCGGCGTAGGACGCGTCGCGGTGACGCTCCAAGAAGTCGGGCGCGATCTGCGGGATGTGCGTCGGCACCCAGAGGCCGCCCTTGGCGGGCATGGCCGACAGCAGCACGTCGCGGAGCGAGCCGCGGCAGGTGGCGTCGGCGGTGGAGACGAATTCCAGCTTACGATTCGGAGAGGACATGGACACCCTTGGGATTGATGCGCGAGACGTAAGGCGTGGCCTTGATCGGCACCGACGAGAACACGGCGGCGACGGCGGCGGCGACCTTGCGGGCGGTCTCTTCGCCTTCGCAGAGCGCGAACACGCTGGGGCCGGCGCCGGAGATCGAGAAGCCCAGCGCGCCCGCGGCCATGGCGGCGGCCTTGGCGCGGTAGAACTCAGGGATCAGGCGGTGGCGGTGCGGCTCGGCGATGAGGTCGTGGAGCGAGCGGCCGATGAGGGCGTAGTCGCTCTTGAAGAAGCCGCACAGCAGGCCGCCGAGGTTGCCACTCTGCTGCGTGGAGGTCTCGAGCTGGATCTGGCGCGGCATGATCTCACGGGCGACCTTGGTCAGCACGACGATGTCCGGGTGCACGACGGCGGCCCAGAGGCGGTCCGGGATCGGCACGTCCATGACGTCGAGCTCGGCGTTGGAACGGATGAGGGTGATGCCGCCGAGGAGGCAAGGTCCGACGTTGTCGGCATGCCAGGCGCCATCGGCCGCGGCTTCGCCGGCGACCACGAAAGGCAGGAGCTGACGACGCGTCAGCGGCTCGCCGAGCAGGCGGTTGACCACGAAGGCGCCGCCGACCGCGCTTGCGGCGCTGGAGCCGAGGCCGCTGCCGAAAGGCATCTTCTTGTGGATCTCCATCTCGATGCCGAGGTCGCTCTTGCCGAGGTGGCGGAGCAGCGCGTGGGCGGAGACGCCGGCGGTGTTCTTCTTGGAGTCGAGGGGCAGGCGACCGTCGTCACCGGTGATCTTGGTGATGCGGAGGCCGGGGGTGGACGAGAAGCGGGCCACGATCTCGTCGCCGGGGGCGTCGATGCAGAAGCCAAGCACGTCGAAACCGCAGGCCACGTTGGCCACGGTGGCAGGCGAAAAGATACGGACTTCTTTGAGCGGCTGAGCGGACATAGGACCCCCTTTGACAGGGTTGGGCAGACCTTTCGGGTTGCCTCCCCTTCGGTCAACGGTGAACATGACGGATACCAGTCCTTTGATGTCCAACCGCATCCACCAGAACGGTTTTGTGACCGTGGCGGCCGCCTCGCCGGCCCTCCGTCTGGGGGACCCTGCGGCCAACGCCGCCCTGATCATCCAAGCCTTGGAAAAAGCCGCCCAAGAGGGGGTGGAAATCGTCGTCCTGCCCGAACTTTGCCTGACCGGCTACAGCTGCGGCGACCTCTTCGGCCAGCGGACCCTCCTCAATGGCGCCCTGAAGGCCCTAGGACAGGTTTGTGAGGCCACCGCGAAGCTCGGCCTGACCGCCCTCGTCGGAGCCCCCCTGGAGGTCAACGGACGCCTCTTCAACGTGGCCGTAGCGCTTTCCCGCGGCAAAGTCCTCGGCGTCGTCCCGAAGACCCACCTCCCCAACACCGGGGAATTCTACGAGCAGCGCTGGTTCGCCTCCGCCCGGGTCGCCCCGGTCGCCGAAATCGAACTCCTCGGCCAGAAGGTCCCGTTCGGCACCGACCTCCTCTTCCAGGCGACCGACATGCCGGATTGCGTGCTCGGCATCGAAATCTGCGAAGACCTCTGGGCCGTCGAGCCCCCCAGCGGCCCGCTGGCCCTCGCCGGCGCCACCCTGCTCTGCAACCTTTCCGCCAGCGACGAACTCCTCACCAAGGCCGCCTACCGCCGTGACCTCGTGAAGGCCCAGTCCGCCCGCTGCCTCGCCGCCTACGTCTACGCCGCCGCCGGCGCGGGCGAATCGAGCACCGACATCGTCTACAGCGGTCACGGCCTCATCGCCGAGAACGGCGTCGTCCTCGGTGAATCCGAACGCTTCCGCTTCGACCTCGCCCTGATCGTCTCGCAGATCGACCTCGACCGCCTCGCGGCCGAACGTCGCCGTAACAGCACGTTCTTCGGCGCCCC
>RDYO01000036.1 GCA_004293385.1 Verrucomicrobiota bacterium | reverse complement strand
TGGAGCCAGATGGCTTCTTCGGGGCAGACTTCCTGGCACAGCCCGCAGTAGATGCAGCGGAGCATGTTGATCTCGAATTCCTTCGGGGCCTTCTCGACGTGCGCGTTCGTGGCGTCTTCGGAGATCTCACCCGGGGTGATGCGGATGGCCTTGGGCGGGCAGACGAATTCGCAGAGCTGGCAGGACACGCACTTCTCGCGGCCGTTGGGATCCATGACGAGCGTGGGCACGCCGCGGTAATTCTGCGGGATGGCCGGACGTTCTTCCGGGTACTGGAGCGTCACCGAGGGACGCACCATGTTGTCCCAGGTGACCTTGAGGCCCGCGAGGATCTGCGGGAGATAGGTGCGCTCGGCGAGGGTGAGCGGACGGCGTTCGACGACTTTGATGGCCATGGGGGTGGGGTTTATCCGTTGATCGCGTACCAGGCGAAATAGACGAGAAGGTTGAGGACGGCGATGGGCAGGAGCACGCGCCAGCCGATGCGCATCACCTGGTCATACCGGAAGCGCGGGATGGTCCAGCGCACCCAGACGAAGAAGAACAGGAAGAAGCACAGCTTGAGGAAGAACGCGGCCACGCCGATGAGCGAGGCGACCCAGCCTTCGCCGATGGTCGGCATCCACGGCAGCACGTGCCATCCGCCGAGGAACATCAGGATGAAGAGCGCCGAGCCGATGACCATGTGGCTGTATTCGGCGACGAAGAAGATGCCGAACTTGAAGGCGCCGTATTCGGTGTGGAAGCCGCCGACGAGGTCGGTCTCGGACTCCGGCATGTCGAACGGATGGCGGTTGGTCTCGGCGAACACGCAGATCAGGAAGACCAGCGCGGCGACCGGGTGGCAGAGGATGTTCCAGGCGCCGTTCTGCGCGTCGACCATCGAGACCAGGCTGAGGCCGTGGTCCTGGCCGGGGACGGAGGTGGCGAGGAAGACGGTCAGCACCGACAGGCCCATCGCGAGTTCGTAGGAGATCAGCTGCGCGGCGCCGCGGACGGCGCCGAGGAAGGGGAACTTCGAGTTGGCGGACCAGCCGGCGAGGGCGATGCCGTAGACGCCGAGCGAGCTGACGGCGAACATCAGGAGCACGCCGACGTCGGCGCCCTGGGTGAGCGAGACGGCGTAACGCTTTCCTTCGTGGAAGAACTCGCCGAAGGGCAGCATGACGAGCACCGCGAGCGCGGGCGCGAGCGCGACGATCGGAGCGAGGACGTAGTAGGTCTTACGGACGTGGCCGGGCAGGGCGTCCTCCTTGAAGAGGAACTTGCCGCCGTCGGCCGCGGGCTGGATGAAGCCGCCCTTCGCCAGGAATGTCCCGAGGAACGGGATCCAGCCGATGAGCGGGTGCATGGTGCGGTTCGGGCCTTTGCGGCCTTGGATCCAAGCGGAGGCCTTGCGCTCGAGGAGCACGCTGTAGCCGGCGATCGTCATCACGATCAGGATGAGCGTCAGGCCGCGCGCGGCCGTGAAGTACCAGGCCGGCGAGAGGATGAGGTCGTGGAGGAGCTGTTCCATGATCGTCTGGGCTTAGGCGACGGTGACCGGGGCGAACTTCAGCAGCTTGCCTTCGGGGAACTTGTGCGCGGCGAATGCGGCGCCGTCGAGCTGCACGCCCTCGGCGGGGAGCAGGCGGCCGTCGAGTCCGGCGAGCATCGGGACGTCGGCGGAGAGCTCGGCCCAGACCACGCCGGCGTCGGCGCGGGCGAGACGGGCGAGCACGAGCGCGTCGGGCAGCACGCCGGTCGGGCCGGGGACGGCCTGGGCGAAGGACTGCAGACGGAACTGGCAGTTGATGAACGTGCCGCTGCGCTCGAACACCGTGAGGGCAGGGAGCACGACTTCGGCGGCGGCGGTCGTCACGTTGTGATGCGTGGCGAGGACGACGCTGCGGACCTTGGCGAGCGCCGAGGCGGGCAGGCCGAGCATCGCGGCGTCTTCGCGCACGATGAGGACGGACTTCACCTTGCCGGCGTCGATGTCGGCCGCGAGGGCCTTCAAGTCGGCGACGGGCGCGCGGTCGGTGAGACCGGTGACGAGGGCGCCGCGGAAATTCGGGGTGCGGTCTTCGGAGACCAGGAGGCCGTCGCCCTTGCCGACGTGGGCCGGGATGTAGACCGTGGCGTGCTTGGATTTGGCGAAGCGGGCGAGGAGGCGCTGCTCTTCGACGGACATGTGCGCCGAGCCGACGATCGCGAGCGCGCCGGCGGACAGGGCTTCGTCGGCGGCGACGAGGGCGGCCTCGAGCGCGACCTGGGCGTTCTTGACCGTGGCGTAGGTCACCCGGTTCGGGGCGTCGACGTTCTTGAAGAGTTCGCGGCCGGAGTCGGCCATCCACGTGTCGTTCACGGCGTCGTTCTGGCGCGGCGTGATGCGGTAGATCTTGCCTTCGCGGGACCAGACGGTCGTGTTCGCGCCCGCGGAGGATTCGGTGTCGATGCTCGGCGTCTGCTTCAGGAACCAGACGCGCATCTTGAAGCGGAAGTCGGTGCTCGTGAGCGCGCCGACGGGGCAGATGTCGACGGTGTTGAGCGAGTAGTTGTTATCCAGCTCGCGGCCCGGGAAGCAGGTCAGCGTGTTGAACGAACCGCGGTTCACGAAGCCCAGGACGGGGTCCTTGGCGATCTCGGCGGAGAAGCGCACGCAGCGCGAGCAGAGGATGCAGCGTTCGTCGTCGAGCGTGACGCGGGGCCCGAGGCGGGTCTTCTTCGGCTTGGCGTTCTTCTCGTCGACGTAGCGGGAATAGCCGCGGCCGTATTCGGCGGAGAATTCCTGCAGCTTGCACTCGC
The DNA here is from genome assembly GCA_004293385.1 of Verrucomicrobiota bacterium. Lineage (GTDB taxonomy): Bacteria > Verrucomicrobiota > Verrucomicrobiia > Opitutales > UBA953 > UBA953. The sequence continues at coordinate 2,030 of RDYO01000036.1, read as the reverse complement.
CGGCCTGGTCGCAGATCGGGCAGTCGAGCGGGTGGTTGAGGAGGAGCATCTCCGTCACGCCTTCGCGGCAGGCCTTGACGCCGGGCGACTCGAGGCGGACGTGCAGGCCGGGGGTGACGTTGGTGGCGCAGGCGATGGCCGGCTTAGGCTGCCAGCCGATCTTCGGCTTGCCGTTTTCCATCACCAGCTCGTTGGTGGCGCGGTCGCGCATCGGCGAACCGAGCTCGACCAGGCACATGCGGCAGTTGCCGGCGACCGGGAGCTTGGGGTGGTAGCAATAGTGGGGGACTTCCTTCCCGATCTTGCCGAGGGCATCGACCAGATTGGCGCCCGCGGGGACTTGGTGTTCGACGCCATCGACATTGATGGTGACCAAAGAAGGTTTGTTGTCCGTGACCATGGGTCTGGAAAGTTAACGGCAAGTTAGGTGACCCCCCACCTCCCGCAAGGGGAAAGGCGGGAAAAGGGCTGTCTATTAGGGGTAGGGGCAGGGGGAGGGGTAGGAAATGATGCTGGAGGACCGGAGGGCTGCATCGGGTAGGGTTGAGCGGCCCGCTCAACCGCGCGGCTGGCCAGGGTGGGTCAGCCCTACCGGGCCGCCGCAGGGCGGCCGAGGGTAGGGGCGTGGCTTCGCCGCGTCCTCCGTTAGAGGAGTGCACGATGAATCGTGCCCCTACCAGCGCGGCGGAGCCGCGAGGGGACACGTGGGCACGGTGACATGGGGGCATGGGGAGATGACGAATCTCAAAAGGAGACCGGAAACCGGATAGGATACTGCGGTCCCGACCCTACCCATTGCCTTGGCACATCGATTCAGCACTCGATTCAGTCCTCGATGCAGTCATCAACTCAGACATCTAAGCCATTAATTCTGACCAATCTTACAGTCCACAAAACCGATGGATTTATCAGATTTTATGCGAATCATCATTCCTATAAAACCCCATGCCGACGCCGAAATTCGAGAAAAAGGCCGTTTTTGAGCACCTTGCCGATGGTATTGAGTCGCAGATTCGTCAGGAGGGTTGGAAGGGTCTTTTGCCTTCGGGGCGCGACTTGGCCAACCAGCATAAGGTCAGTCTCCCGACCGTCCAGAAGGCCATCGCCCTCCTCTTGGAGCGACAGGTCTTGGTCAGTCGTGGTGGCAAGCGCCGCCTGGAGGTCGCCCCCGGGGTCTCTGGCTCCGCCCGGGCCGTCGGTCGTCATGAGGTCCTCGTACTTTCGACCCAGCCGCTGATTTCCTACGATGGGTCCATCTCCCTGGGCGTCCACCAGCTCGGCGAGAATCTCAAGGCCAAGGGCGATGGCTTCCGGTTCGTCGACCTGAGCCATGTGCAGGGCGTCGAGCGCCGCAAAGCCGCGCATGCCGAGATGGTGAAGTCTCGCCCCACGCACGTGATCCTCATGACGCCGGACGCGCCACTCTTCGCCGGGGTCTCGCGGCATCCGGTGAAGATCGCTTCGATGTTCGGCTCCCTGCGCTCCAAGCGGATCAATCCGCTGGGCGTGAAGTATGGCTACTTGGTCGATATCGCGCTGAAAAGCCTGATTCCATTGGGCCATCGTCACTTCCTGATGCCGTTCTTCGCGCGGAAAGCGAAGCTCCGCGAGTCGATGGCGGCCATCGCCCGGCTCGCCAAGGAGCACGACGTGCGCATCGAGGTCAAACTCACCGCGCAACCGCTTACGACCGATAACATGGGACGTTTCCTCGGTCCAGGATTGGAGCGCGGCGCGACCGCCGTGATCTTCCCGCAGTGGACGGATTTCATGCCGGCCATCGCCTATTTCGCCAAGCAGGGGCTGGAGTTTCCGCGCGATCTCTCCGTCGTCGCCCTCGTCGGCAACGCGACCACCCGGGTCTATGTCCCGCCGGTCGCCTGCTGTCTCAGCTCGCCGGACAGCATCGCGCAGCAGGCCGAGATCTGGATCCGCTCCGAGAAGGTCGAAGACGATGCTTATATCTCGGTCTATCAGCGCACCTGGGAATCGGGCGGCTCGATCGGACCGGTGAAGCAAAAAGGGTAGGG
>RDYO01000153.1 GCA_004293385.1 Verrucomicrobiota bacterium | reverse complement strand
CCTCAACGCCGGCGGCGCCCCGGTGCTGAAGTTCCACCTCAGCTCCGCGCTGAAGCTCAAGCCCACCGAAGTCGCCCTCGCGCGCCTCGCCAAGATGCACGAGCCGACCTACCTGCACCAGACGATGGGGCGGGCCAAGGATGGCTCGATCGTGCGCTTCAAGGATATCCCGCTCGCCATGGCGGCGATCGACCAGCTTCGCGCGCTCGAGGAGCTCCGCGTGCACTTCCACGTACCGGTCAACGCTGACCGCCTGTCCGACGAACTCTCCACGACCAACGACCACCTGCGGGCCGCACTCGATGTCATCGCGAAGGCTCCCGGCGCCTGCCGCGAACTCGAGATCGAGACTTATACCTGGGAGGTCCTGCCGCCCGAGGTCCGCGCGGCCGACGTCGCCGACATGATCGCCGAGGAATATCGCTGGACGCTCGCCGAGCTCGCGCAGCGCGGCGTGAAGCCGCTCTGAGATGAACCCGAAGCTGCGCGGCTGGCTCATCCTCACCCGTGGCTCGAACCTGCCGACGGTCTGGAGCAACGTGCTCGCCGGCTGGCTCCTCGCCCAAGGCCTGCGCCTCCGTCCGCCCGGTTCCGAATACGCCGGCCAGGCGCCGGACCCGCTCGGCTGGGGCGGACTACTGCTGCTCCTGCTCGGCGTCTCGCTGACATACGTCGGCGGCATGATCCTCAACGACGCCTTTGACGCGCGCTGGGACGCCGAGCGTCGCTCGACGCGGCCGATTCCCGCCGGGCTCATCGCCGTCGGTGAAGCGCTCCGCGCCGGCTGGGGCGCGCTCGCCCTCGGCTTCATTCTCACCGTCGTCGCCGCCCCCGCGCCGCTCCGTAAGACCGTGGCCGTCGTCGCGCTGCTGCTCCGTCGTCGCGTTGCTGCTCGCGCTTTGCGTGCTCATCTACGACCGCTGGCATAAGGGCGTCAGCTGGGCGCCGGCCGTCATGGGTGCTTGTCGCGCGCTCCTCCCTCCGCTGGGCTTCCTCGTCGCCGGCGAGCGTCTCTTCCTGCTGCCGATTCCGATGGGCGATGCCGATTGGATCATGCTCGCGCACATGTTCGGCCTCTGGCTCCTCACCTTCGCGATCACGCTCGTCGCGCGCCACGAGGCGACCGGCGGCGGAGCCGGACGCTGGGTCGAAGGCCTGCTCTTCGTCGCGCCGCTGCCGATGTTCTGGGCCGTCGGACTCTTCTGGCCGTGGATGCTCCTGTGGTCCGGCGTATACGTCTGGTGGCTCGTGCGCTCGAACCATCGCAACCCTTTGCCGGCAGGCGTCGGCGCCCGCGTGGCCGACCGGCTGGCGTCAATGCCGTTGATCGACGTGATGACCAGCGGCTATGTCGCGTTCATCAGCCTGGCGCTCCTCGTGAAGCGTAAAGGCGTCCATCCCGAGGATTTGTTCGATGCGGGCTGCCTGCTTTTGCTCGCCGTCGGCACCGCTCCTTTCGCCATGCGGCTCGTCCTGCGCTGGCGGAAGCAGATTCCCTCCACCTGAGGAAACGAGGGTTTTTGCCTCAGGGGCGGGTTTTCCGGGAACTGGGCTTGTCCTCCGGCGTCTCACTCATTCTGATTCACTCTCCCCCGGGCCATGTCCGACTCCCTCGACCTCGAATTCGCGGTGACCTACCGCCATCGTATCTTCTTCACCGAAGGTGCGTTCGCGTCGGGTAACCGGGTCCTCGCCGACCTGTTCGCCGGGGCTAAGGTCATCCCGATCGTCGATGCCGGCCTCGCGCAGTCCCGCCCGGGTTTCGCGGCCGAAGTCGCCGCCTACGGCAAGGCCATGGGCGTGCACTTCACCCGGGAGCCGCTCGTGCTCACCGGCGGTGAGGCCGCCAAGAAGGACTCCGCCGTCGTCAAGGCCGCCTTGGCCGCCATCGAGGCCGACAAGATCTGCCGCCACTCCTACGTTCTCGCCATCGGCGGCGGCGCCTTCCTCGACGCCGTCGGCTTCGCGGCCGCCACCGCCCACCGCGGCGTCCGTCTCGTCCGCATGCCGACCACGACCCTCGGGCAGGGTGACGCCGGCGTGGG
>RDYO01000008.1 GCA_004293385.1 Verrucomicrobiota bacterium | reverse complement strand
GACATGGCCGCGCTCTTCGGCGGCTTCCCCAACGACTTCGTGAAGCACCCGCATAACGACCGCTGGCCTCTGCGCGACGGACCGGCGACCGAAGCCGCGAGGGCCTGGTTCACGCGCGTCACGACGGCGGAGCAGGCCGCCAAGTAAGCGGGCGCAAAAAAGGCCCCGGGGTGAGCCGGGGCCTTGTTCGGGGAAGTCAGCCGGGGTTAGCCCTGGCCGCCTTCGCTGTCACCGCCGCGTTCGCGGAAGGGACGGCGCTCGCCACGGTCCGGACGGTCGCCACGGGGGCGGTCCATCGGCTTCGGGGCCGGGGTGTATTCGCGACCTTCCTTCTCGGCGATGGCGGCGCGGCGCGAGAGGCGCACGCGGCCCTTGTCGTCGATGCCGACGCACTTGACGATGATCTCGTCGCCGAGCTTGCAGATGTCTTCGACGCGCTCGACGCGGTGGTCGGCGAGTTCGGAGACGTGCACGAGGCCTTCCTGGCCGGGGAGGCATTCGACGAAGGCGCCGAATTCCTTCACGGAGCGGATGATGCCCTTGTAGGTCTTGTTGATCTCGATCTGGGCCGAGAGGAGGTTGACCTCGTTGACCGCGCGGGCGAGGGACTCGCCGTCGGTCGCGAAGATCGTGACCCAACCGGAGTCGTCCTGGTCGATGTCGAGCTGGCAGCCGGTGTACTCGGTGATGCGCTTGATGTTCTTGCCGCCCGGGCCGATGAGGGCGCCGATCTTGTCCGCCGGGATCTTGATGCGGTGGGTGCGGGGAGCGCAGGACTTCAGCTCGGCGCGGGTGGCCGGCATGGTCTTGGTCATGATGTCCAGGATGGCGTCACGGGCGCCCTTGTTCTGGGCGATGGCTTCCTTGGCGATGGCGATCGGGAGGCCGTGGATCTTGAGGTCGAGCTGGAAGGCGGTGATGCCTTCGCGGGTGCCGCAGATCTTGAAGTCCATGTCGCCGTAGTGGTCTTCGGCGCCGATGATGTCGGTCAGCACGCGGTGCTTCACGATCTTACCCGAGGCGTCTTCGGTCACGAGACCGCAGGAGATGCCGGCGACCGGGGCCTTGATGGGCACGCCGGCGTCGAGGAGAGCGAGGGTGCCGCCGCAGACGGAAGCCATCGAGGTGGAACCGTTGGACTCCATGATCTCGGAGACGAGACGGATGGAGTACGGGAAGTCCTGCTCGGACGGCAGCACGGAGAGCAGCGAGCGCTCGGCGAGGTTGCCGTGGCCGGTTTCGCGGCGGGAGGTCATGCCGAAACGGCCGGTCTCACCGACCGAGAAGGGCGGGAAGTTGTAGTGCAGGAGGAACGAGCGCTTGCTCGGGCCGCCGGTGATGGCGTCGACTTCCTGGGCGTCCTTGGAGGTGCCGAGGGTGGCGAGGACGAGACCCTGGGTCTCGCCGCGCTGGAAGAGCGAGGAACCGTGGACGCGCGGGAGCACGTCGACTTCGCAGGAGATGGCGCGGAGATCCAGCGGCTTGCGGCCGTCGGCGCGTTCGCCGCTCTGGATGATGGCGTTGCGGTAGACCTTCTCCTGGAGCTTCTCGAAGGCCATCTTGATCTGGCGGGAGTCGAAGACGTCGCCGAGTTCGGCCTTGCAGGCGGCCTTGGCCTTCTCGACCACGGCCTTCACGGCGTCGCCGCGTTCCTTCTTGGAGGAGAGGAAGATCGCCTTCTTGAGCTGGTCGCCTTCGCCGGCGACGCGCTCGCAGATGGCGAGGGCCTTCGGCTCGCAGACGACGAGCGGGAAGACGCGCTTGGTCTTGGAGTACATCGCGGCGAGCTTGCGCTGGGCGGCGATGATCGGCTGGATGGCCTTCTGGGAGTATTCGAGGGCGGCGATGAAGTCGGCTTCCGGCAGCTGGTCGGCCGAACCTTCGATCATCATCATGTCGTTCTCGTTGCCGACGTAGATGAGGTCCAGGTCGGACTCATACTGCTGTTCGTGGGTCGGGTTGACGACGAACTGGCCGTTGACGCGACCGAGGCGGATGCCGGCGATCGGGCCGTTCCACGGGATGTCGGAGCAGAGGAGAGCGGCGGAGGCGCCGTTCACCATGAGCACGTCGGAGTCGTTGATCTGGTCAGCGGAGAGGAGGAGGCCGATCACCTGGACTTCGTTGAGGAAGCCTTCGGGGAAGAGCGGGCGGAGGGGACGGTCGCAGAGGCGCGAGGTCAGGATTTCCTTGTCGGAAGGCTTGCCTTCGCGACGGAAGTAACCGCCCGGGAAACGGCCGGCCGCCGCGAACTTCTCGCGGTAGTCGACGGTCAGGGGGAAGAAGTCCTGGTCGGGGGAGCGCAGGTCTTCGGCGGCGGTGGCCGACACGAAGAGCGTGGTCTCGCCCTTGCTGATGGTGACCGCGCCGTTGGCGAGGCGGGCGATGGAGCCCGTGTTGATCGTGATACCGAGTTCTTCGATGGTCACGGAGTGTTTCTGTTTCATGGGTGTTGGTTGCTTGGTGCGTTGTGCCGGGCGGAAGTGCCCGGCGGGTTGTGGTTTGGGTGGGTGAAAAGCGGACGTCCCAGCCTAGGCTGGGACGCTCGGTGAACAAAAGCGCCCGGAGGCGCCGTTCACTTGCGAAGGTTGAGCTTGGCGAGGAGCGCGTTGTAGCGGTCCAGGTCGCTCGACTTCAGGTAGGCGAGGAGCTTGCGACGACGGTTCGTCAGCATGATCAGGCCGCGACGGGAGTGGAAATCCTTGCGGTGGGTGCGCAGGTGCTCGGTCAGGTGGGTGACGCGGGCGGTGATCAGGGCGACCTGGACTTCCGGAGAACCGGTGTCCTTGGCGTCCTGCTGGTGCTTCTTGATGACTTCAGACTTATTGACCGACATGGTGGTGGTTAGTTTTGGGTTGATGATGGCCGACTTGGGAGAAATTCCCGAAAGCCCCGCCGATTGGCCGGACTCTCCGTCTGGAACAGGCTTGCGCCCGCCGACCAGCGTGAGAAGGGCTCCGCCCCTCTCCCTAACGAAGTTGACCCATGGAAATGACCATCCCCCACCCCCTTAGCAAGCAGGAATCCCCTACACGGGTCACTTATTCACACCCCCGCAGGGCTCAGTTTTCGGCAAAAATGACGTCGTAGGCCAGACAGGCCGCCAGGAGCAAGGCGACCTTGGCCGGCTGGCCGGCGAACTCCGGGGCGACCTCGAGATGGTAATTGTCCGCCGAGGTGAACAGTTCTTTGCCCAGGCCGGCCCACTTCTTGTCCATGGTCCCGATCACGACGCCGGCCGGGTCCTTGAGCTGGCGGGTCCAGCTGAAGACCCCTCCGCTGAATTCGCCGATGGGACGCTCGTCGGCGTCCTCGACCAGGATCTTCCCGGAAAGGGAGAAGAGCTTGTTGCGCAGCGAACCGAGTTTACGGCCATGGGCGTCGAAGACGGCGAGTTTGGAGGTGAGGAACGACCAGCCCTTCTCCAGGCGCAGGGCGACCGTCTGCTGGTCCGCCTCGAAGACGACGACCTCGGTGGGCAGCATCTGCTTCTTCACGAGGAGGCGCAGCCACTTCAGCTTGGGCTTTTCCTGGGCCAGGCCGAGCACCTGGCCGGACGTCGGGTGCAGGAGGTCGTAGGCATCGGCGAAGCGGAGGACCGCGACTTGCTCGCGGACGAAGAAGGCTTGGTTCTGGAGGAGCATGCCGCATTCAAAACCCCGCGCCTTCGCGGGCAAGCGGGAAGCAGGCCCGATTAGTCCGTTGACTCCCCTGCCCCGCCTTAGCGTCATAGCGGGCATGGAATCAGGCTCTGAAGACCAACCCCGCCTCACCGGCGCCGAACGCGGCAAGCTGCGCAGCCTCGCCCAGACGCTCGATCCGAAGGTGTTCGTCGGCAAGGCCGGCGTGAACGCGGGCATCGCCAAGCTCCTCGAGGAAGCCTTCCGCAACGCCGACCTGGTCAAGGTCCGCTTCACCGCCGAACGCGAGGAGATGGACAAGCAGGCCCAGGAACTCGCCCAGCTCACCGAAAGCGAAGTCATCGGCAGCGTCGGCCGCACGGCGACGTTCTTCAAACTCGGGGCGGATATCGAATAAGCCATGGAAGCCTCGCTGTTTCAGTCACGGCACGAGGCATTCATCACGCAGGCGGAAACTTCGCTGCGCCGGCTGACGCCGGCGGCGGACGCCCGCCCGGCCCGCCTGCACGGCGCGATGCGCTACTCGCTCGAAGCCGGCGGCAAGCGCCTGCGGCCGGTCCTCTGCCTCGCCACGGCCGTGGCCTTCGCCCCGCAGGCCGACGCCACGCACGCCGCCACGGCGCTGGAGTGCATCCACACCTATTCGCTGATCCATGACGACCTGCCGTGCATGGACGATTCCGACCTGCGCCGCGGCCGCCCGTCCTGCCATAAGGCCTTCGACGAAGCCACGGCCCTGCTGGCCGGCGACGCCCTGCAGCCGCTGGCCTTCGAACTCCTCGCCGTCGGCTACGCCGACCGCCCCGCCCTCGCCACCGCGCTCGTGCGCGAACTGGCCGTGACGGCAGGCTCGACGCTGCTCGTCGGCGGACAGACCGAAGACATGGGCGGACTAGCCGCAGGCGCGACGGACGACCGCCTGCAATTCATCCTGCTCGGCAAGACCGCCGCGATGCTCAGCGCGTCGCTCGCGATGGGCGCGTTGGTCGGCGGAGCCTCCGCCGCCGACGTCGAACACTGCCGCCGCGCCGGCTGCGCCGCGGGCATCGCCTTCCAGCTGGTCGACGACCTGCTCGACCTCACCGCCGACGCCGCCCAACTGGGCAAGCCCGTCGGCGCCGACGCGCAGAACGGCAAGTTCACCTACGCCGGCCTGCACGGCGTCGAAGCGACGAAGCGGCGCATCGAGCAGCTGACCGCCGAAGCCGTCACGCACCGGGAGGCGACCAAGGCCGACACGGCCTTCCTCGTGGAGCTGGTGCGCCGGATGGCGGCGCGCCGCACCTGATCAGTCGTCGAGCCGCCGGCCACCGGACGGCAGCTGGTCGGATAGGAATCCATAGTAGGTGCCGATCCACAGGCGCCAGGCGAACGCGTGGATGAGCGGCGGGACGACGAAGATCGCGCCCACGGCGAGGCGCACGGCCCAGGTGCCGTCGAGCCAGCCCAGGCGATAGGCGGTGAGCACGAGCGGCAGCACGCCGAAGGCGGTGAGTCCGTAGTTCCAGACGATGGCGCCGAGGAAGAAACCCTCCTTGCGACGCAGGGTCATCCCACAGCCCGCGCAATGCGTGGGCGTGTCCCAGAGGCGCGCGAAACGCCCCGTCTGGTCGCCCTCGGCGCGGATCGGCGCACCGCAGTCCGGACAACGTCCGCAGGCTGATTTCCAGAAGATATCCGCGCGGAAAGCCATGCCCACAGTCTGTCCGCACCGACCTTGGGTGCAAGCCAAGCAAAAGGCCGGCTGCCTTTCAGCAGCCGGCCTTGATGAGCCTAAGCTCGGCGCTGATTACTCGGCGGCGGTCTCACCCACCTGGAAGCGGGTGAAACGGACGATCGAGACTTCTTCACCGACCTTGCCCTTGGCGGCTTCGATGAGGGCCTGAATCTTCTGCTCGGGATCGCGGAAGTAAGCCTGTTCGAGGAGGCAGGAGTCAGCGAAGAACTTGTCCACGCGGCCGGAGATGATCTTCTCCATGTTGGAGAGCTGGCCCTTCTTGCGGCCTTCGGCGGCGATGACCTGCTTCTCGCCCACGGCGATACGCTTCTCGAGTTCGGCGATGGCTTCGGCGTCGTTGGCGGCCTTCTGCTCGACGAGCTGGCCCTTGTAGTCCTCGACGATGCGCTTGGCTTCGTCGATGGCCTTGTCGGCTTCGGACTTCGTGAACTCAGCGGCGATCTCGCGTTCCTTGGCGACGACGTCGGCGGAGACGTCTTCGCGGCGGACGAAGCGGGCGTTGTTGGCGACGACCTGCATCGCGAGCTGGCGGGCCAGTTCGGCGACTTCCGGGTTAGCGGCGGCGGCCTGGGTCTTGAGGCCCAGTTCGAGGAGGACGGCGATCTTGGCGCCGGTGTGGACGTACGCGGAGACGCGACCCACGCCGGTGGCTTCGAACTTCAGGACGCGGGAGACCTTGAGGTTCTCGCCGATCTTGAGCACCTGATCGTTCAGGTAATCGTTCACCTTGCGGGACTTGTCGGCGTGGTAAGGCTGCTCGAGGAGACCATCGGCGCCGTTGGCGGCGGCCTGGCCCACGAGCTCCTTGGCGAGCGCGATGAAGTTCTCGTTCTTGGCGACGAAGTCCGTCTCGCAGTTCAGTTCGAGGAGGGTCGCGGCGCGTCCGTCGGCGGAGACGTTGACGGCGAGGATGCCCTCGCTCGCCTTACGGTCAGCCTTCTTGTTGCGGGTGGCGACACCCTTGATGCGGAGGATCTCGACGGCCTTTTCCATGTCGCCGGCGGCCTCGGTCAGGGCCTTCTTGCAATCCATCAGACCCGCGCCGGTACGCTGGCGCAGATCGTTGACCGTCTGGGCGGTGATAGCGGACATGGTCGGATTACTTGGACTTGCGAGGAGCCGGGCGCTTGGCCGGAGCGGCGCCTTCGACGGCTTCCGAACCTTCGTTGGCCTTCAGGAGCTCTTCCGAGATCTGCACTTCGGGCTGGACGGACTCGCCGGCGTCCTGACGGGAGACCGGGGTGACGGTCTTGCGGTCCTGGGACACGGCCTTGCGGCGGGAGAGACCGTTCTGGACGGCCTGGGTGAGGACTTCGACGACCAGGCGGATGGACTTGGCGGCGTCGTCATTGCCCGGGACGGGGAACTTGAGGAGGGTCGGGTCGGAGTTCGAGTCGCAGAGGCCGATCACGGGGATGCCGAGACGGACGGCTTCGTTGACGGCGATCTCTTCGAGCTTGGTGTCGACGACGATCATCGCGGACGGGAGTTCGCGGTATTCGAGGAGGCCTTCGAAGTTACGGGCCATACGCGACATCTCGCGCTTCACGGCGGCGGCTTCCTTCTTGTGCATCTTGGCGAGGGAACCGTCCTGCTCCATGCGGAGGTAGGTGCGGTACTTGTCGAGCGAGCGCTTGATGGTCGCGAAGTTGGTCAGCGTACCGCCGAGCCAGCGGTTCACGGCGAAGGGCATGCCGGTCGACTTGGCGGCCTGGCGGACGACTTCCTGCGCCTGGGGCTTGGTCGCGACGAAGAGCACTTCCTTGCCCTTGGCGGCGCTGTCTTCGATGAAGGCGGCGGCGGCGGCGAGGCACGCGTGCGTCTTCTCGAGGTCGATGATCGACACGCCGTTGCGGTGGTCGAAGATGTACGGACGGCTGCGGGGATTCCAGCGACGGGTCTGGTGTCCGAAGTGGACGCCGGCATCGAGGAGGTCTTTGACTGTGATGTTCATGGTATTTTTGGGCTCCGTATCCCTTTTCCTGCCGAAGGAGGGGACATTGGATCAGGTATGACTGACTGGGTTTTTGGTTTTATGTCCGAGGCGATCGGCGGTCGCTTCAAACGGTGGAAAGTGGGTTCAAACAGCCCTGACCTCCCGGGGCAAGCGGGAAAATCAACCGAAAGGGGCTCCTTTGGAACTGACACGGTGAGCCCGCCTCGGCAGGTTCGGCGCAACGCGATGTCTTGGGCCTACCGGATACTCTTCCCGCTGCTGCTGATCCCGGCCCTCCCCTACTATTTCTGGCGGATGCTCCGTCGCGGGGGCTATGGCACGGGTTTCAGCCAAAGATTCGGCTTCTTCCCCTCCCCCGGCCCTAAGACCCCTGGAAAACGCCGTTTCTGGCTCCAGGCGGTCTCCGTCGGGGAAATCGAGGCCATCGGCCCCCTGCTCCGCCAACTACAGGCCACGGGCGAGGCGGAGATCATCCTGACCACTACCACGAGCACGGGCTTCCGGCTGGCGAAGGAAAGGTACGCCGACGTGGCCCACGCGATCGGCGTCTTCCCGGCCGACCTCTGGCCCTGCAGCGCCCTCGCCTGGAGCCGCATCCGTCCGGACGTCGTCATCCTGGTCGAAGGCGAGCTCTGGCCGGAGCACCTCGCCCAGGCGCGCGCCCGCGGCGTGCCGGCCTATCTCATCAACGGGCGCATCTCCGATAAGTCATTCGCGCGTCATCGGCGCTTCCGGAAGCTTTCCCGCTACGTGCTCGGCCACTTCCGGCAGATCGCCGCAGGCAGCGAAGAAGACGCCCGCCGTTTCCGCGAGCTGGGTTTCGCGACCACGCTGACGGGCAACATCAAGTTCGACGTCGCGAGCGATGCGCCGATGTCGGCCGACGAACGCGCGCGACTCCGCGCCGAACTCGGTTTCGGCGCCGACCCGCGCACGGTGGTGCTCCTCGGTTCCTCCACCTGGAAAGGCGAAGAAGCCCTGCTGCTGCGCGGCGTACGTGCGGCGCGCGCCGCCGGCCAGGACGTCCGTCTGCTGCTCGTGCCCCGGCATTCCGAACGTCGCGCCGAAGTCGCCGCGGAGATCAGCGCCAGCGGGCTCGACTGGCATCAACGCTCCTCCGGCGGGCCGACCGCGCCCGACGGCACCGTCGTCCACCTCGCCGACACCACCGGCGAACTGCGTCGCCTCACCCGCGCGGCCGACCTCGCTTTCTGCGGCAAGAGCCTCGCCCCGCATGACGGCGGCCAGACGCCCGTCGAAGCCGCCGCCGCCGGCGTCGCGATCGTGTACGGTCCGCGCATGACGAACTTCCGAGACATCGCCCGCGGGCTCGAACAAGCGGGCGCCGCGCTCAAGGCCGCGGACGAAGCCCGTCTGGCCGAACTGCTGGCCCGCCTGCTCGGCGACGCGGATGCGCGCGCGACGATGGGTCAGCGCGCCGCGACCTGGCACCAAAGCAACCGCGGGGCGACCGAACGGACCCTCGCGCTGCTGCTGGGACGCTGATCAGGCGACGCGGAAAGCCTCGCGCAGACGGCGGGCTTCCTCGCGTAATTCGCCGCCGAGCACGATCTCCCGGGCGCGCTTGGCGCCGGCGGCGGGATCGGCCGCCTGACCTGCGACCCAGAGGGCCGTGCCCGCGCTGAGACAAAGGGTATCCATCAAGCCGTCGGAGACGCCGCCCACGAGCAGGTCGCTGAACATCGCGATGTTCTCTTCGGGCGAACCGCCGCGCAGGTCGGCGACGGCGCAGGTCTTGAAACCGAAGTCACCCGGCAGCCAGACCGCGTCGACCGACGCGAGTTCGCCGCAGCCGCGCACGCGGACTTCGCCGGCCGTGGTGATCTCGTCCATGCCTCCGCCCGCACGGGAATGCGTGACGAGGCCGCGCTTCACGCCAAGCTCACCGAGCGTCGCCGCGAGGGGCTCGACCCAGCGCTCGTCGTAGACACCGACGACCATGTAGGCCGGGCGGGCCGGATTGATGAGCGGACCGAGGACGTTGAAGACGGTCTTGGTGCCGCTCTCCGCGAGCTGCTTGCGCACGCCGAGGACGGCCTTGAACGCCGGATGGAAAGCGGGCGCGTACAGGTAGCAGAAGTTCGCCTCGCGCAGGCCGCGCAGCAGCTGTTCGTCCGAGGCCTCGAGCACGACGCCCAGGCCGGCGAGGAAATCCGCGCTGCCGGATTTCGAAGTGATCGAGCGGTTGCCGTGCTTGAGCACGGGCACGCCCGCCGCGGCGACGATGAGCGCGCTGGCGGAGGAGATGTTGAAGCTGCCGGAGCGGTCGCCGCCCGTGCCCACGATGTCGATCGACTTAGCCGGCCAGTCGCCGAAGTCGGCGCGGCGCGCGAGGTCTCGGTAAGTGCGGGCGAAACCCGTGACCTCCGCGGCCGTCTCCCCCTTGCGCGCCAAGGCGAGCAGGAAGGCCGCCTTGTCCGCATCGGTGACCGTGGCGTCGGCCATCGCCAAAGCGGCGGCGGCGGCCTCCGCGGGGGCGAGGTCGCGACCGGCCGACAAAGCGGTGGTCAGGTCAGGAAGGGCCAGGGCCATGCCGGATTAGCCACGTTCGGGGCGGTCGGGACAAGGCATTTTCGCCACAAGGGGTTTGCAACGGGGGGAAAGCACCCAATGATGGACCCTATGGACGATGGCGACCAACCCCAGGGCGACTTCGACGGTTCCGGCAACGCCTCTTGGGGCGAGGCCGACTGGTCCGGCTACCTGCAGCGCAACGACCTCGAGGTCGGCCGCTTCCTCGCCTACTACAACGAGGTCAAGAACCTGCCCGACCGCCTGGACATCAGCGCCCGCCGGATGGGTTGGGAGAACGCCGACTGGGCGCCCGGCGACGGCCCCGAAGAGGTGAATGACGATGAGGACGAAGGACCCGACCTCCCCTACTGCATCCACCAGCACCCGGTCTACGTCGTGGCCCGCGCGCTGTCGCTCCAGCTCACGCAGTCCTTCCGCCGCCTGAACGTCGACGCCGGCGCGCAGCTCACCGCGCTCGAGGCGACCAACATCATGCACTCCTTCTGGGACGGGCAGCATCAGATGATCATGGCGATCAACGCCACCGACACCGGCGACCTGCCCCTCGCGCTCGTGCACATGAAGCGCGCCCTGGGGGCCATCAATTATTCGATCGGCCTCACGGCCGGACTACCCGCGGGCGTACGTCTCTCCTCGGCCGAAGCGGCGCACGACCTCGAAGCTACGCTGTTCGACCTCCGCGAAGTGTGCCTCCGCGTGATGGCCGACTGCCGCTGGGACGGAAAGAAGAAGTAGGTCAGGCCTCGCCGGCCTTGCCCGACTTACCCTTCGCCATGAACTGGATGAGGCGGTCGCTGAATTCCTTGGCGGAGTCGTGACCCATGCCGCGCAGGGCCTGGACGGAGGCGGCCACCTCGACCAGGCGGGCCATGTCGCGCCCCGGACGCACCGGGATCGTCATGTGCGGCACCTTGCGGCCGAGGATCTCGAAGGTCTCCACCTCGAGACCCGAACGTTCTTCGTCCATGCCCGGCTGCCAGAGCACGAAAGTCACGACGAGGTCGACGCGCTTCTCGCGACGCACCGAGCGGACGCCGAAGATCGAAGCGACGTTGATGATGCCGATGCCACGGCACTCCATGTAACCGCGGTTCAGGTCCTTGGCGGTGCCCTGCAGTTCGCGGTCGCCGATGAGCGTCACGATGACGTAGTCGTCGGCGACGAGGGAATGACCGCGCTCGATGAGGGCCAGGGCGCATTCGCTCTTGCCGACGCCGGAAGCGCCGCGCATGAGCACGCCGACGCCCTTGATGTCCACGAGCGTGGCGTGGATGTTGGTGCGAGGCGCGAACTTCTCCTCGAGCAGCACGGTCGCCTCGGCGGAGAAGTCCTTGGACTTGAGCTGGGTGCGGATGAGCGGGACGCGATGGCGGTCGGCGATGCGCAGCAGCAACTCGTCCACCTCGAGGCCGCGCGAGATCACCACGGCCGGGATCTTCTTGGAGAAGACGTCGTCGAGGAGCTTCTCCCGGACGTCCGCGGACTGGTCGCTCAGGTAGGCCATCTCACCCGCGCCGAAAAGCTGGAGACGCTTGAAGGCGAACTCCTTGAAATAACCGGTGACGGCGAGGGCCGGACGGTTGAGCGACTTCTCGGCGATCATGTTGTCGAGACCCTCGGCGCCGGCGAGGAGCTCCATCTGGAGCATGTCCTGGAAGGACGAGAGGAACTCACGCACCGAGACGGATTCGGGGCGGGTATCGGGAGCGGGGTCGGACATGGACGTCAGAGTTTGAAACCTTCGCCCAGATAATGGCGGCGGCTTTCGGGATTGTCCACGATTTCGGCGGGCGTCCCGGAGACCAGCACCCTGCCCTGGTGGATCAGGTAGGCCCGGTCGACGATGGAGAGGGTTTCGCGGACGTTATGGTCCGTGATGAGGATGCCGATGCCTCGGGCCTTCAGCTTACGGATGATGGACTGCACTTCGGCGACCGAGATCGGGTCGACGCCGCTGAACGGCTCGTCCATCAGGAGGAAGCGAGGGCGCGTGGCCAGGGCCCGGGCGATCTCCAGACGACGGCGTTCGCCGCCGGAAAGGGTGAAGGCCGGCTGGCGGGCGAGTTTCTCGAGACCGAGTTCGGTGAGCTGTTCCGCGGTCCGCTCCTTGAGTTCGCGTTCGTTGAGATCGAGGGTCTCGACCACGGCCATGACGTTCTCCCAGACGGTGAGCTTGCGGAAGACCGAGGCTTCCTGCGGCAGGTAACCGACGCCGGCGCGGGCGCGACGCCACATGGGCTCGGCCGTGATGTTCTGGCCGTCGAGGAAGACGCGGCCATGCGTCGAAGGGATCAGCCCGACGACCATGTAGAAAGTGGTGGTCTTGCCGGCGCCGTTCGGGCCGAGCAGGCCGACGATCTCGCCTCCCTGCAGGAACAGGCTGACGTCCTGGACGGCCACCTTGGCGTCGTAATGCTTGGCCAAGGCCTGCGCCCGGATGACGCCCTTCTCGCTCGATGCGGCCATGCGGATAAGAGGAAGCGGTCAGCGTCCCTTGTCGAGGCTTTTGACCTCCGGCAAGGTGAAGTCACGGCCGAGGAAGATCTTCGGGCGCACCACCTGACCGGGGTTGAGGTCGTCGGGCGCCGACTCCATCCGCCAGGACTTGGTCTTGTGGTCATACGTGACCTCCTTCGCCGGGACGCCTTCGTTGCCGTCCTTGTCGAGGATGCGCGCATCACCCAGCAGCCGGGCCGTGCCCTGCTCCGGGCTCATCTCCAACGTCCGCCCCTTGGCGCTGGCGCCGCCGGCGACGACGCCCACGTTGCCGCGGCCGACCACCCGGCGGGCCACGAGGCGTCCGGCCTTGTCCGGCGAGGCGAGGCCTTCGAGAAGGTCGCAGGTGGCGTCCGTCGCTTCCGAATCGACCACGACGGCGCCGCGGAGGAAGAACTTCGTCAAGGCCGGGGTATGGAGCACCTCGTGCGCGTCGGCGATGAAGGCGACTTCCTGGCCGACGCCCTGCGAGACGAACAGCCGCGGACGCGTGGGACCGACGCCACCTGACAGGGTCAGCAGCCGCGGCTGGCCGACGAGCGCGTCCTGCGCGAAGATCTCTTCGATCTGGACCGCCGGGGTGAGGTCCAAGCGCTCACCGAGGCAACGCAGACCCGGCTGGGCGTAACGGACCTGGCCCGACAGGATGACCTTACTGAGCTCATACTCGCCCCGCTTCTTCGGGACCGGCAAAGCGAAGGCGACCATCTGGTCGGAAGAAGTGACGACCTGTCCGGCGACATAGCGGACCGAACCGAGCAGCTCGGCCTGCATCGCTCCGTCTTCGGTCACGACCACGACCTGATCGGCCTCGGCGAGGCCGGGGACGCCGCCGTTCTCTTCGGGTGGCAGGCGCAAGGCGGCGCGCACGCCGGGACCCGAGCGAATCTCGATGCGGTCCTTGAGCGCATCGGTGCGGATCGAGAAACCCGCCGCCTCGAGGCCACGCTTCTCACGCAGACGCGGCGTCTCGGCCAGGTCGATCACCTTGGACTTGCGATCCCAACGGGCCCGACCGGCGGTGAATTCAGAACCTTCGAGACGTCCCTTCACGTCGCCTTCGGCTTCGAGCTGTCCGCTGCCGGCCTTCGCCTCGATGGCGACCAAGCGGCGTGCGGTGAGCCGGGTATCGGCCGAGACATAAGTCGCATCATCCTGGACCTCGATGCGGGTCAACCCGGCGGCGAGGTCGCGACGCAACGTGATGCGTGCGCCGGTCAGGTCGGCCGGAGCCTCCTGCTTGCGACGCAGTTGGAGGCGGACCGGCTGGCCGTCGCCGGCGTAAAGTTCGGTCAGTCCGAGCTTCGGCTGGTGCCGGAGACGCTGGGCGACGCCCTTCGCCTCAGGCTCTTCGATCTCCACATGCCCGACGAGTTCGGCCGAATCCTGCTTCGGCTCGAAAGTCGCGCGGTCGCCGCGCAGCGTCTGCTCGCCGACGACGCGGACGACGCGCCCGGTGGCGACGAGCGAGCGCACCTCGGCGTCACCGCCCGGCCCGTCGCTGACGAGGCATTCGAGGCGTTCGCAGGTCGTGCGTTCGCCGGCCCGTTCCGCGACCACGCCGCCGGTGAAGACCATGAGCGTGCCGCCGGCCAACGGCGAAGCATCGAGACGCAGTCCGCGGAGACGCAGCCGGCGGGCCGCCGGCTTGGTGAGGTCGAGTTCCGCGACGACGTCGGCGAAGATCGCGAACGAGTCGCCCTGCGCAGTGGAACGCCAGCTCCAGCCTTTGCCGGCGAGGTCGAAGCTCGGCGAGGTCGCCCGCACCTTGTCGGCGCCCTCCGCGGCGCGCGCGGCCGGCGTCATCACGCCGGAGGGACTCACGAACCGGGCGAGCGGACGGCCGTCCCGGAAAGAGCGGAGGGTGATGTCATCCATGTCCCACTGCCCTTCCTTCGCGGCCGGACGCATCTGCTTGGCCGCGGCCTCCCAGACCTTCTCGGCCTTGGCGTCCTCGGAGAAGCCGGCGAAGACGCCGCCCGTGACCTGCTGGAAGGAAAGATCCTTCGGCTGCGCCAGGGCGCCTGCAGCCAGGCAAAGGCAGAGGATGGCGGCGCGCATGACCCTATGACAGCAGGCCGGGAACGCTTATCAAGCGATTACGCCTTAGGCGCCCGGGGAAACGGGGCCGTCGCGACGAAGGCCGGCATCTCGGCCGAGGCCAAGGTTTCGCCGACGGCCAGCGGGAAGCCCGCGAGGAATTCTCCGACGGGGAGCATCTTGCCGCCGGGGCGCTGCAAGTGGAGAAGGACCAGCACGCCCTGCCCGCAGGCGACACGGACGCCCGAACGGTCGGCGGAGAGGATCTGGCCCGGTGCGCCCGAAGCCGCCGAATCTTCGCCGCGCGCGGCGCCCACTTTGACCGTGACGCCACGATGTTCGAAGGTCGAACCCGGCCAGCCTTCGAGCGCGAGCACGCGCTGCCCGAGCACGGCGGCCGGCTGACGGAAGTCCAGGGGCGCATCCGTCCGGTTCAGGCGGCGCGCATAGGTGACGAGCGCTTCGTCCTGCGGGACAGGCTTGGAACCACCCTCAAGGATCGAAGGCAAAGCGGCGGCCGCGAGTTCGCCGGCGAGCACGCCGAGACGCGCGCGCAAGGCGGCCCGCGCTTCGCCGGGCGACGGACGCAGGCTCCGCGAAGCGTGGATGGGGCCGGCGTCGAGCTTGAGGACGACCTGCTGGAGGGAGACGCCCGTCTCCGCGAGGCCCAGCGCGAGCGCGCCTTCGACGGGCGTCGCGCCACGCAAGGCCGGCAGGAGCGAGCCGTGGAAATTGACGAAGCCCAGCCGCGTCGCGGCGAGGAAATCGGCCTTCAACAACTGGCCGTAAGCCATCACCACGCCGAGATCGGCGCCGAGCGCGACGAGCTGGGCGGCATCCTCCGGGCCGAGTTTCTCGGGCTGACGGAGCGGCAAGCCCGCGGCCTTCGCCCAAGCGGCGACGGGATTCGGACGGACCTCCTGGCCGCGTCCGGCGGGCCGGTCCGGCTGGGTGTAGACGGCCACGACCTCGGTGTCGGGCAAGGCGCGGGCCGCGGCGAAAGCCGGGAGCGCGATCTCATCCGAACCGAGCAGGACCAGTCTCCGCGGCATGCGTTACTTGCGGGCCTGGCGCGCGGCGCGGCCTTTCAGCGAACGCGGCTTATCCCAGCGGGTATAGGATTTCTTGCGGACCGGACCGACCTTGCTGCGCGGGTTCTTGGACTTGCCCAGGCGCGGGCCGGACGGACCGACGGCCTTCTTCGGCTCGGCCGAGACGACGGCCTTGCCGGGGACCTTGGTGGACGGCTTGCGGGCTTCGCCTTCTTCGCCCGGCATCGCTCCGCCCATGGCGCCGGGACCGCCTTGACGGCGACCGGTCTGCTTGGGCTTGCCGACGATGTCCAGGAAGAGCGGGACGCCGGCGAGGTCGAAGCTCTCGTGCACGCCCTTCACGAGGAAGCGCTGGTAAGCGTCCTCGAGGCGTTCCTCGGAGTTGCAGAAGAGACGGAAACGGATGGGTCGCTTGGAGACCTGCGTCACGTAGTAGCACTTGAAGCGCTTGCCCGAGACCATGCGGGGCGGGCGCTTGATCATCAGGTCCTGGACGACGCGGTTGAGGCGACCGGTCGAAATCGCCGTGCCGGCGCGGACGAAGACGCCCTCGGCGGCGTCCAGCATGTCCTCGGCGCGGAGGCCGGTCTGGGCGGACACGAAGAGGATGGGCGGATCAGGGAGGAAGAAGAGTTCGCGACGGATGGCCGAACGGAACTTCGCGCGGAACTCTTCCTCATCCTCGAAGCCGTCGATGTTCTTCTCGCGGAAAGCCTTCTTCGCGAGGTCCCACTTGTTGACCACCAGGACGATGCCGCAACCCAGCAAGGCGAGTTCGCCGGCGAGCTGCTTGTCGATGCGGGTCACGCCCTGGCCGGCGTCGAGCACGAGGAAGACCACGTCGGTCTCGGCGAGGATCTCGTCGGCGCGGCTCTGCGAGAAGAAGTCCAGCGTGTCGCGCTTGTTGGCGGTACGGCGGCCGGCGGTGTCGACGAGCGAGAACTTGGCCTGGGAGCCGTCGGCCTTGGTGCGGGAAAGACGGGAGCGGACGGGGTCGCGCGTGGTGCCGGCGACCTCGCTGACGATGAGGCGCGAACCACCGAGCAGGCGGTTGCCGAGCGAGCTCTTGCCGACGTTCGGACGGCCGGCGAGCGCCAGGCGGATCGGACGCGGACCTTCTTCGCGCGGCGTCTCGGGCTCGGGACCGAGATGCTTGATGATGAGCGCCTGCAGCTGCGGGATGCCGCGGCCGTGTTCGGCGGAGATCAGCAGAGGTTCGCCGAAACCGAGGGCGAAGAACTCGGACATCAGTCCGTCGCGCTCTTCGGTGTCGGCCTTGTTGGCGACGACGATCACCTTCTTGCCGGCCTGACGGAGCTTGACGGAGACCTCGAGGTCGAGCGCCGCGCAACCTTCGGAAGCGTCGACGACGAGGAGCACGAGCGAGGCGGCGGCCAGGGCGAAGTCCACCTGCTCTTCGACGGCGTCGGCGACGACCTTAGGCGTGAGCTCGGCGCGGTACAGGCCGATGCCGCCGGTGTCCATCAGCGTGTAGCGGCCTTCGAACACGTCGGACGTGATGAGGTCGCGCGTGACGCCGGGCTGGTCGTGCACGATCGAGATGCGCCGGCCGACCAAGCGGTTGAAAAGGCGGCTCTTCCCGACGTTGGGACGGCCCACGATGGCTACCGCGCGGGAAAGTTCAGTGTTCCGTTCCATGGAGGGACAGTCAGGGCTACCTGCCCGCCTAGCAAGCAAGGATGCTCAGCGACCCGGGAGACTGTCCAGGAAGCGGGCGATCCGCTCGCCGGCCTCATGGATGCGCTCGTAGCTGGTCGAGAACGACGCCCGGCAGAAACCGGCGCCGGCCGCGCCGAAGGCGGTGCCCGGGACCATGGCGACCTTCTGCTGCTCGAGGAGCTTCTGGGCGAAGGTCATGGAGTCCATGCCCGTCGAGGTGATGTCCGGGAAGGCGTAGAAGGCGCCCCGCGGGAGATGGCACTTCAGGCCGAGCTCGTTGAAACGGCGGACGATGAAGTCACGGCGTTCGCGATACTTGTCGCGCATGTGGAGCATCGAGTCGCGGCCGTTACGGAGGGCTTCGACGGCGGCCTCCTGGCTCATGATCGGGGCGCACATGATGCCGTACTGGTGCACCTTGAGCATGCCGTCGATGACGGCGGCGGGACCGCAGGCGTAGCCGATGCGGAAGCCGGTCATCGCGAAAGCCTTCGAAAAACCGTGCAGGAAGACCGTGCGCTCGCGCATGCCCGGCAGCGAGGCGATCGAGACGTGGTCGCCTTCGAACGTGAGCTCCGAGTAGATTTCGTCGGAAGCGACCAAGAGGTCCTTCTCGATGGCGAACTTGGCGATGGCCTCGAGCTTGGCGCGGTCGGCGGTGCCGCCGGTCGGATTGGTCGGGAAGTTCAGGACCAGCAGCTTGCAGCCGGGCTGCCAGGCGGCGCGGAGGGCGGCCGGGTCGAGCGCGAACTGGTCGGCGGAGACGGTGCGGATCGGGATGGCCTCAGCGTGGCAGAGCGTGACGCTCGGAGCGTAGCTCACGTAGCAGGGCTCATGGTAGAGGACCTTGTCGCCGGGGTTCAGCACGGCGCGCAGGAGGATATCGAGGGCTTCGGAGACGCCGATGGTGCCGAGGATCTCGGTCTCGGGGTCGTATTCCGGGCCGTAGTTACGGGCCACGTAGCGGGAGATCTCTTCGCGGAACTGCTGGGTGCCGCGGTTATCCGTATAGGACGTGCGGCCCTTCTCGAGGGAAGCGATCGCGGCCTCGCGGATATGATAAGGCGTGACGAAGTCCGGCTCGCCGATGCCGAGCGACACCGCGTCCTTCATCTTGGAGACGATGGCGAAGAAGTCGCGGATGCCCGACTTGGGCAAGGTCGCGACATGTCGCGCCACGAAACGTCCGGAGGAATCCATGGTCAGGCGAGGTTCAGGGGCTGACCGACGGACGGTCGCGGCCGGCGCCGTCAGCGGTGACGACGAAGCCGTCCTTCTTGTAGGCGCGGAGGAAGAAGTGGGTGGACGTGCCCTGGACGCCGTCGATGCGCGCGAGGCGCTCATGGACGAAGCCGGCGACCTTGTAGAGATTATCCGCGGTGACGACGACCAGCAGGTCGTAGCCGCCCGACATCAGGTAGCAGCTCTCGACCTGCTCGAAGGCGGAGATGCGCTCGGCGATGGCATCGAAACCGCCGACGCCTTCGGTGCGCACCTTGATCTCGATGACGGCGCGGACGCGATGCTCGGACTCGAAGCCCGGATTGAGCACCGGACGCATGCCCAGGAGGACGCCCTGCTGACGCAAGGCCGCCAGCTCACGGTCCACGGCTTCGGCGCCGAGGCCGAGGATGCGGCCGATCTGGGCGGTATCGAGGGCTTCCCCGTCGAGGATGAGCTTGAGTACGGAGTTCATGGCGGAAATCAGGAAGCCGGGAGGGCGCGACGGGCGCGGACCGCGGCGGCGAGGCCGTCGAGGACGGGCACGGTCTGCTCGAAGGAGATGCAGGCGTCGGTGATGCTGCAGCCGTAGGCCGAAGCTTCCTTGCCCTTCCAATCCTGACGGCCTTCGGCGAGATGGCTTTCGATCATCACGCCGGCGATGACGCGCGAACCCGCGGCGACCTGCGCGGCGATGTCGGCGGCGACGAGCGGCTGGCGGCGATGGTCCTTGGAGCTGTTGCCGTGCGAGCAATCGATGACGAGGCGCGTCGAGAGGCCGGCCTTCTGGATGCGGGCGGCGGCGTCAGTCACGAACTCGGCGCCGTAATTAGGGCCGGTGCGCGAACCGCCGCGCAGGATGACGTGCGCGTCGGGATTACCCGAGGTCTGGAAGATGGCGACGACGCCGTCCTTGGTGACGGAGGGGAACCAGTGCGAGGAACGGGCGGAGAGGCAGGCGTCGACGGCGACCTGGACCGAGCCGTCGGTGCCGTTCTTGAAGCCGACGGGCATGGACAGGCCGGAGGCCAGCTCGCGATGGATCTGGCTTTCCGTGGTGCGCGCGCCGATGGCGCCGTAAGCGACGAGGTCGGCCACGTACTGCGGCGTGATCGGATCGAGGAATTCGGTCGCGGCAGGCAGGCCGGCTTCGGCGATCTGCGCGAGGAGACCGCGGGCGATGCGCAGTCCTTCGTTGATGCGGAAGGAGCCGTCGACCTGCGGATCGTTGATGAGACCCTTCCAGCCGACGGTGGTGCGGGGCTTCTCGAAATAGACGCGCATGACGACCAACAGCTCGGCGGCATGCTTCTTCGCTTCCTTCTGCAGCAAGGCGGCGTACTCCAAGGCGGCCTGGGTGTCATGGACGGAACAAGGGCCGACGATCACCATCAGACGGTCGTCCTGGCCGGAGATGACCTTCGCGGCGTCCCGGCGGGCGGTGGCCACGACCTCGGCGGCGCGCTCGGAGACCGGGAGTTCGGCGAGCACGAGGGCGGGAGACAGCAGGGGGTGCTGGCTGCGGATGCGTAGGTCGTCCGTATTCTGAGTCATCGGTAGGCGGGCTTTCCCGAGGGGAAAAGAGGGCAAATGAAGGGCTACCGGGGGCGGGTGTCAATGACGCGTCCCGTGTTGACGCGAGGGGCTTTCAGTATCAAAAGTGTCTCAAATCGGCATGCCCAAGCAACCCAACCCAGAATCCGCCGTCCAATCCGGAGCCTTCAAGGCGTTCATCGCCGAAAAGGGACTCCGGGCGACGCGCCAGCGGATGGCGGTGTTCGAGGCGGCCCGGACGATCCAAGGGCATTATACGGCCGAGGACCTGCTGAAGAAAGCCCGCTCGCTCGACCGCAGCGTCTCCCGCGCGACGATCTACCGCGCCCTGCCCCTCCTGGTCGGCAGCAACGTCATCCGCGAGATGGACGTCGGCCGCGACCAGAAGTACTACCTCGCCGAAGCCGGCAGCGCCACCTTCCGCGCCCAGCTGATCTGCGAGAACTGCGACTCGATCGTCGAGGTCGACGCGCCGTTCATGGAATGGTACGGCAAGGCCGTGGCCGCCAAGCACGGCATGCGCCCCATCTCCCAGAAACTCCAGGTCACCGCCGCCTGCCTCAACGACCGTTGCCCGCGCCGCAAGCCCGCCCGCTCATGAACACCTACCCGACCGCCTCCGTCTTCCCTCCCCTGCCCCTCGGCGGGACGCCCCTCTCCGCGCTGCAGCAGGAAGTCATCGCGCTGAAGGAGGCCAAGGACGCCCTCATCCTCGCGCACAATTACCAGTGCGAAGACATCCAGGGCGTGGCCGACTATGTCGGCGATTCCCTCGGCCTCGCCTACAAGGCCGCCGAAGCCAAGCAGTCCACCATCGTCTTCTGCGGCGTGCACTTCATGGCCGAGACGGCCAAGATCGTGAACCCCACCCGCCGCGTGCTGCTGCCTGACCTCGCCGCCGGCTGCTCGCTCGCCGATTCCTGTCCGGCGGAGAAGCTCGCCGCCGCCAAGGCCAAGGACCCTTCCCTGTACGTCGTCGCGTACATCAACTGCAGCGCCGCGGTGAAGGCGCTCTGCGACGTCATCGTCACCAGCGGCAACGCCTCCAAGATCGTCAGCCGCGTGCCCGCCGACCGGAACATCCTCTTCGTCCCCGACCAGAACCTCGGCCGCTGGGTCTCCGGCAAGACCGGCCGCGCGATGCAGCTCTGGCCGGGCAATTGCTACGCCCACGTGCAGTTCACGCCGGGCGCCCTGCTCCGCACCAAAGCGGCCCACCCGGGCGCGCCGGTCGTGGCGCACCCCGAGTGCACCGAAGCCGTCCGCGACCTCGCCGACATGGTCTGCTCGACGGAGCTGATGGTCGGGTGGTGCAAAGAACAGACCGCGAATACCATCATCATTACGACGGAATCCGGGATGATCCATCGCCTCCGCAAGGAAGTGCCCGGCAAGACGTTCGTCGCCGCGCCGACCGACCGCTGCTCGTGCAATGATTGCAAGTTCATGAAGATGAACACGCTGACGAAGGTGCGTGACTGCCTGCGCGACGGCACGCCGGAGATCTTCCTGCCTGAAAACGTACGCGCCGCGGCCGAGATCCCGCTGCGTCGCATGCTCGATTGGAGCAAGTAAAGGCGCGG
>RDYO01000035.1 GCA_004293385.1 Verrucomicrobiota bacterium | reverse complement strand
GAGACGGTCCGCGCCGACTTCCTGCAGGCCACCGCGATCTCCGCGTTCTCGCTCGTCGAACTGGCCCGTGCGCTCAAGCCGCACCTGAAGGCCGACGCTTCCGTGGTCTCCATCGGCATCTCCTCGCAGGTAACCGCCTCGAACTACGGCTACATGTCGCCGATCAAGGCCGCCCTCGAGTCCGCCAGCCGGTTCCTCGCGAAATCCTTCTCGGCTGATTCGCGCGTGCGCTTCAATTCGGTCAACGCCGGCCCGCTCAAGACGAGCGCGAGCGCCGGTATCCCGGGCTATCTCCATAACTACCTCCACGCCGAGAAGATGACCTTCCGCAAGGAGGCCCTGAAGACCCAGGAGGTCGCCGACACGGCCGTCTGGCTGCTCTCGCCGCGTTCGAGCGGCGTCAACGGCCAGGGCATCGTGGTCGATGCCGGCATGGGCTGGAATTTCTTCGACGAAGAACTCGTGGCTGCTTCTTCCCGTCTCCCCGGCTCGTGATCTTCCAGCGTACCGTCCTTTCCGGCCTCGTCGCCGAACTGCCTCCTGAGGTCTGGACCTCCGACGAGGTCGAACGTCGCCTGGCGCCGCTCTACGGCCGCCTGAAGCTGCCGGAGGGACGTCTCGAGCTGATGACGGGCATCCGTGAGCGTCGCTTCTGGCCGCAGGCCATCCGCCCGTCCGCCGCTTCCGCGTTGGCCGGGCGGCGCGCGATGCAGGCCGCCGGCGTGGGCCCCGCCGACATCGACCTGCTCATCCATTCTTCGGTCTGCCGCGATCGCCTCGAGCCTTCGACCGCGGCCTATGTGCACGGCCTGCTCGGCCTCGGCCCGCAGGCGCAGATCCTCGACGTCTCCAACGCCTGTCTGGGATTCCTCAACGCCGTCGCGCTCGCCGCGGGCATGGTGGAGTCCGGTCAGATCCGTCGCGCGCTCGTCTGTTCCGGCGAAGACGGCCGCCCGCTCGTGGAGCGCACGATCCGCATGCTGAACGAAGACCTCGCGCTCACGCGTGAGACCATCAAGCCGTACTTCGCCAATCTCACGATCGGCGCAGGGGGCGCCGCCGCAGTGGTCTCCCGCGACGACCTCGCCGCGCCCGGCGCAATCCGCCTGCTCGGCGGCGCCGCCGAAACGGATTCCTCCGCGAACGGCCTCTGCGAAGGCGACACTTCCTTCGCCGAACTCGACATGCGCACCGACTCCGAAGCGCTGCTCGCCGCGGGCGTCGCGCTCGCCCAGCGCTGCTGGGGTCGCTTCAAAGGCGTCACCGGCTGGGACGAATCCACGCCGCAGCGCGTGGTGACGCACCAGGTGGGCCGTCGTCATTCGTCGCTGCTGTTCGAGAAGCTCGGGCTCGACCCTGCGAAAGATTACCAGAGCTTCGATCGACTCGGTAACGTGGGCTCGGTCTCGGTGCCCGCCACGCTGGCCTTGGGGATCGCCGAAGGCCGGATCAAGCCGGGTGAACGCGTCGCGCTGCTGGGAATCGGCAGCGGTCTCGCCAGCATGATGCTCGCCGTCGAATGCCAATGAACGCTTCCGACCTTTCGCCCGCCGTACAGGCGATCTATCCCTTTGCGCCGAAGGATTTCGCCGCGCTCTCGGGACGCATGAGCTACGTCGACCACGGTCCGCGCGACGGCCGTCCGGTGCTGCTCCTTCACGGTAATCCGTCGTGGTCGTTCCTTTGGCGTGACCTGATCCTGAAACTCGCCGCCCAAGGCCGTCGCGTCATCGCCCCGGACCATGTCGGCATGGGCTTGTCCGCCCGCCCTGACCGTTTCCTCCGTCTGGCCGACCGCATCGCCGACGTCGAAGCCCTCATCGCCCATCTCGGACTCAAGGAGTTCGACCTAGGGGTGCATGACTGGGGTGGCGCCATCGGCTTCGGCGTTGCCGGTCGCCGCCCTGAAAGAGTGGGAAAGATCCTCGTCACGAATACCGGGGCTTTCCTCTCCGAGCGCATCCCGGCCCGCATCGCCCTCTGCCGTGCCCCTTGGCTTGGCCGCTTCATCGTCCAAGGCCTCAATGGCTTCGCCTGGCCGGCCACCTGGATGTCGGTCGAAACGCCGCTCAGTCCGGCCGCCAAGGCCGGTTTCCTGGCCCCCTATGGGTCGGTTTCGGTCCGCCGGGCCGTCGCGGACTTCGTGGCCGATATCCCGATGGAGGCTGAACATCCCACTCGGAGCGTCTTGGCGGGGGTGGAGGCCTCTTTGGCGGGACTCAAGGCCAAGCCCATGCTCCTTTGCTGGGGTATGCGGGACTTCTGTTTCGACCAGAGCTTCTTGGAGGGCTTCGTCCGTCGCTTTCCGTCGGCTGAGCAGCTCCTTTTCCCTGACGCCGGCCACTATGTGCTGGAAGACGCGGGTGAGGCGGCGCTCGGTCCGATCGCGGCCTTTTTCGGTCCGGCCTGAAGCCCCGTCCGGCGGTGGCTAAGGGTCGGTCGGAAAACGGCTGTGAGTAACGTGTGAGCAACGGTTTCTTACACCCCTTATTAGTTTTTGTAAGGGCTTGATTGTGAGCCATTTCTGGTCGGCCAAAAACATTCACGGCGAGGGTGTTTCCTGTTGCAGATACCCCTGTGAAAAACAGCATGAAAACACCCCTCCTGCGGGCGGGGAAATATCATTTATTTATACACCTAGACATGAGCGAAAATTCCGAGAAAAGCCCCAATCGCGGCAAGCACGCCGGTAACGAAAGCTACGGTGCTTCCGACATCAAGCGCCTCAAGGGCCTCAAGGCCGTCCGCGAGCGACCCGGTATGTATATCGGCGATACGAACGAGACGGGACTCCATCACTGCGTGTACGAGATCGTCGACAACTCGATCGACGAAGCCCTCGCCGGTTATTGCAAGAGCATCAAGGTCGAGATCCACGCCGACGGGTCCCTTTCCGTCGAAGACGACGGCCGTGGCATCCCGGTCGCGATGCACCCGGAGGAAAAAGTCCCGACGCTGGAGCTCGTGCTCACCAACCTCCACGCGGGTGGTAAGTTCGACAAGGGCGCCTACCAGGTATCCGGCGGCCTGAACGGCGTCGGCGCGAAGTGCGTCAACGCGCTTTCCGACAGCTTCATCGCGGAAGTCAGCCGCGAAGGCGAAGTCCACCAGATGAAGTTCTGCCGCGGCGAAGTCACGCAGTCCATCAAGGTCATCGGCAAGACGAAGCGTACCGGCACCAAGATCACCTTCCATCCGGACCCTGAGATCTTCGTCGCCACCCAGGAGTTCAAGTACGACACGCTCGTCCGCCGCATGCGCGAGCTGGCGTTCCTCGTCCCCGGCATCACGGTCGAGATGAAGGACCATCGCTCCAACCGCGCCGACAAGTTCGAGTTCAAGGAAGGCATCGCCGAGTACGTCTCGTTCCTCAACGCCAACGAGGAGCGCCTCTTCGACAAGCCGATCCTGATGGCCGCCGAGGTCGACTTCACCGACCTCGCCAACCCCCGCGTGATGGCCGACGGCGAGAAGCCCAAGCCGGGCATGCGCCGCATGACCATCGACGTCGCCCTGCAGTACAACGACCGCTACGACGAGATGGTCTTCAGCTACACCAACCTGATCAACCAGCCCGAGGGCGGCACGCACCTCTCCGGCTTCCGCTCCGCGCTCACCCGCGTGATCAACCACTACGCGAAGTCCAACAACCTCATCAAGGACAAGGACGCCAAGCTCAACGGCGACGACATGCGCGAAGGCCTCGTGGCCGTCATCTCCGTCAAGCACCCGGACCCGAAGTTCCAGTCCCAGAACAAGACCCGCCTGACGAACCCGGAAGTCGAAGGCATCGTGACCTCCGTCGTCGGCGAGCAGCTCAAGTACTACCTCGAGCGCGACCCGAAGACCGGCCGTCGCATCGTCGACAAGTGCCTCAACGCCGCGCGCGCCCGCGAAGCCGCCCGCAAGGCCCGCGAGACCGTCCGTAAGTCCGCCATGTCCTCCGGCGGCCTCCCCGGCAAGCTGGCCGACTGCTCCGAGAGCGATCCGTCCGTCTGCGAACTCTACATCGTCGAAGGCGACTCGGCCGGTGGTTCCGCCAAGCAGGGCCGCGACCGTCGTTACCAGGCGATCCTCCCCATCAAGGGAAAGATCCTCAACGTCGAGAAGGCCCGCATCGACAAGATCCTCTCCAACGAAGAAATCCGCACGATCATCACCGCCTGCGGCACCGGCATCGGCAAGCACGAGGGCGACGGCGCCTTCGACGTCACGAAGTGCCGCTACCACAAGCTGGTCATCATGACGGACGCCGACGTCGACGGCTCGCACATCCGTACGCTCCTCCTGACGTTCCTCTTCCGCCAGATGCCCGGCCTCATCGAAGCCGGCTACGTCTACATCGCGCAGCCGCCGCTCTACCGCATCAAGCGCAAGAAGCGCGAGCAGTACGTCGACAACGACCCGGAACTGAACCGCATCCTCCTCGAGCTCGGCTCCGAGGACGTGAACCTGCTCCGCCTCCGCGACAAGCACGTCTTCCCGGGCCAGAAGCTCGACAAGATCGTCGAATCGCTCGCCCGCCTCGAATCCCTCGGCGCAGGCATCGGCCGCACGGGCTGCCAGCTCGGCGACTACCTCGACCAGCAGGACCACAAGACCCACGCGCTCCCGCGCTTCATCGTGCGCACCCGCACGGGCAACGAGGAGACCTACGAGTTCCTCGCCGACACCGACGCCAAGCAGGCCTACCTGCGCAAGGCCGGCGTCGAGGATTTCCTCGCCGACAAGATCGACCGTGAGAAGAAGCTCAAGGACGGCACGGTCGTCCAGGAACGCGTCAACGTGATCGAAGTCTTCGAGAACGACGCCATCACCAAGGTGCTCAAGGAACTCGAGACCCAGGGCATGGACGTGAAGCAGTTCACCGCCGGCGAGGAGCCGCGCTACCACCTGATCGACGGCTCGACCGCCGAAGAAGCTCCCGCCGCCGAAGGCGAGGAGGAAGCCAAGGGCGAGGAGAAGCCGGCCAAGAAGATCGTCAAGAAGGCCGAGCCCATCCCGCTCGGCTCGATCCTCGAGCTCATCGGCCAGATCCGCCAGTTCGGCGGCCCGGGCCTGATCGACAAAAGCAATCATGCCAATGCCGCAGTTGAAGGTTTTCAGAAGCTCCGGCTCGGCCATATTGGCGGTCTTGGCCAGCCAGCGGAACACCGGCGGCA
>RDYO01000034.1 GCA_004293385.1 Verrucomicrobiota bacterium | reverse complement strand
TTGAGCTCGTCGCTGCGTTCGGGTTCGACGACGCGGATGCCTTCGAGGCTGATGTTGAGGCGGGCGGCGTTGACCTTGATGCGCTGGCGGTCGCCGACGAGGATCGGCACGCCGAGCTTCTTCACGACGAACTGACGGGCGGCCTGGATCACGCGGGCGTCGGAGCCTTCGGGGAAGACGATGCGCTTAGGGTGGTTCTGGAGGCGGGCGGAAAGGCGGGAAATGAGGGACATGGTCGAAAGGCGGCGGCGAGGGCCGACGGAGGCGTATTAAGTTTAAATAAGCCCGCAGGGCGAGGCAGAAGGCGTCGCCCGGGGAACCGTTGTCATGACGTCACTTAGCCGACGAGGGCAGGGCGGGCTTGAAGGCTGGGAAGCCCTTCAGGGCGGATTTCGCCGTCCCCTCGACATGGTAGCCCATCTTCTCGAAATACTCGCTCACGTCGGCCTTGGCGGCCTTCCCGTAGCGCAGGGCGAAGAGGCTCTGCAGCTGTTCCTTGGTGGTGCCCTTGGGGGCGGCGTCGGTCGCGTATGAACGGAGCGTCTCACGGAGGGGGCCCCAGCCGTGGGCGCGGATCAGCACGACGAAGGTCGCGAGCTGTTCGAACGGACCCTTGTTCGGTTCGGCGGCGAAGCGCTTCGCCAGGAGTTCGTCGAGTTTCTCCATCGAGGGATGGCCACGGCCCGTCGGCTTGCCGACGAGTTTCTCCATGACGTAAAGCGAGAAGAGGTTGCAGGTGACTTCGGTCTGGCCGTCGAAGGTCCAGGCGGAGCACTGATGGTTGTGGCCGAGTTCGTGGAAGAAGCCCCAGTTGCCTTCCTTCATGAGCTTGGGGAGGTCGACGCTGTCTTTCTGCGACGGATCGATCCAGCACATGAACGGATAGCCGGAGTGCATGAAGCCGGCGGAGATCTGCCGGTCAGGGACCACGCGCTCCGGCGCGAGCCGGCGCAGGGCGATGAGGTCGTCCTCGAGGGCCATCGACTTGTCCCACCATTCCAGCAGGGCCTTCGGGTCCGCGAGTTCCTTCACGGCGGAGGCCTGGACGTGCAGGATGACCTGCTTGCCGGAGAGGGTGACCCAGGGTGCCGGCAGCTGCTTGGCTTTCGCCCAGGATTCCGGGGAGTCCTTGCCGAGCACGTAGGTCGGCATCGCGACGGCGTTGCTGAACTGCAACGGCGTGGACGGCGAAGCTTTCATCGGCTTACGCCAGTCCTTGTGCGAACTTTGGATGAAGAGCTGTCCGCCGAAGGCGTTGGCGATCTTGTTCTCACCGACCTTGAGTTCGAAGGTCCGCGCGATGACCGGGAAGCGATTCCATTTCGGCAGCTTCAGCAGGCTGTCGCGGTGGCAGCCGACGATCACCTTCACCGTGCGATGCTCGGGGAGCGAGGCGACCTTCACGACGACGACTTCGCCGGGCGCGGCGTAGAGGCCCGTCTCCTGCCAGACGTCGGGGCTCGTGTACAGATTAGGCGCGCCGCCGTTGGTGGTGTCCCAGCGGTGCACGAGGTTCGAGTCGTAGGCGATCGTGCGGGCGACGCGCTCCTTGCCTTCGACGACGCCAGGGAAGTCGCGGGCGGCGGCGTGGGCTTCGAAGGTACCCGGTTCCTTCGCCATGAAAGTCTTGATGGCCGCGTGCAGTTCGGCGCGGTCCGCTTCGGCGGGCTGGGTGAACGGAGCCTTCTTCGTCGGCGTGATCTCTTCCGGAGAAACGGCGGCGAAGGCGGCGGAGGCCGCGAACAGGGAGGCGCAAAGCAGACGCATGGGGAGGGGTGGCCTCACCTTGGCTTTCGGCCTTCGGTTCGCCAACGTCAAAACCGCCGTAAACCTCAGGTTTTAACGGAAGATAACGGTCTTATTGCCCGCCAGCAGGACGCGGTCTTCGACGACGGCGCGGAGGCCGCGGGCGAGCACGACCTTCTCGATGTCCTTGCCCAGATGGGCCATGTCATCCGGCGTGTCCGAGTGGTCGATGCGGATCACGTCCTGTTCCACGATCGGACCTTCGTCCAGCTCGGGCGTCACGAAGTGGCAGGTCGCGCCGATGAGCTTCACGCCGCGGCGGTGGGCCTGATGGTAAGGCTTGGCGCCGGCGAAGGAGGGCAGGAACGAATGGTGGATGTTGATGATCTTGCCGGAGAAGTCGCGGCACATCTGCTCGTCGAGCACCTGCATGTAGCGGGCGAGCACGATGAGGTCGGCCTGGGCCTCGCGGAAGAGCTGCTCCATCTTGCGGTAAGCCGCCTGTTTCGTCTCCGGCGTCACGGGGACGTAGTGGAAGGGGATGCCGTGGGCTTCGACGACCTTGCGGTGGTTCTCGTGATTGGAGATCACGCAGGGGACGACGAACGGGAAGTCCTGGGCGACGTGGCGCGCGAGCAGGTCGTAGAGGCAGTGTTCCTGCTTCGAGCAGAGGAGCACCACGCGGCGGGGCTGGGCGGAGTCGGAGACTTTCCAGTCCATGCCGAACTTCGCGGCCACCGGGGCGAAGCGCTGGGCGAATTCCGCGGCCGGGAAGTCGAGCGACTCGGCCCGGATCTCCACGCGCATGAAGAATCGTCCGAGTTCGGTCTCGGTGTGCTGGCTGGCCTCGGTGATCCAGCCCTGATGCCCGGCGACGAACGCGGAGACCCCGGCCACGATGCCGCTGGTGTCAGGGCAGGAGAAGCTGAGGGTCAGGGTGCGGGCCATGCCGGAGGATGGAAGGGGAGGGGCGCAGGGGTCAAGACACGGCGGCGCCGGCCCCGGCACGTCGGCGGATTTATCGGTAAATATGCCTGCGGCCGGCTCGCCTGCGGGATTGACCAGCCCCCGTCCCGTCCTACGTTGACCCTTCACCTTTTACTCAGATGGCCAAGACCCTGTTCCAGAAAGTTTGGGAAGCGCATACGGTGCGCAAGCTGCCTAACGGGCAGACCCAATTGTTCATCGGCACGCACCTCATCCATGAGGTGACGAGCCCCCAGGCCTTCGGCATGCTCCGGGACCTCGGCCTCAAGGTGAAGTATCCGCACCGGACCTTCGCCACGGTCGACCACATCGTCCCGACCAACGAGCTCAAGGAGCCCTACTCCGACCCGATCGCCCAGGAGATGATCGAGGCCCTCCGTAAGAACACCAAGGACTACGGCATCCGCTTCTTCGACACCACGACCGGCACCCAGGGCATCGTCCACATGGTCGGACCGGAGCAGGGCATCACCCAGCCCGGCACCACGATCGCCTGCGGCGACTCCCACACCGCCACCCACGGCGCGTTCGGCGCGATCGCCTTCGGCATCGGCACCACGCAGGTCCGCGACGTCCTCGCGACCCAGACGCTCGCGCTCAGCCCCCTCAAGGTCCGTCGCATCGAAGTGAACGGCAAGCTCGCCCCCGGCGTCTACGCCAAGGACGTCATCCTGCACATCATCCGCGTCCTCGGCGTCAACGGCGGCATCGGTTACGCCTACGAATACGCCGGCACGACCTTTGACGGCTTCTCCCTCGAGGAGCGTATGACCGTCTGCAACATGTCCATCGAAGGCGGCGCCCGCTGCGGTTACGTCAACCCGGACCAGAAGACCTTCGATTACATCAAGGGCAAGCCCTACGCCCCGAAGGCCGCCGATTGGGATGCCGCCGTGGCCCGCTGGGCTTCCTTCGCTTCCGACGCCGGTTGCCAGTACGACGACGTCAAGGTCTTCAAGGCGGAGGACATCCGCCCGACCGTCACCTGGGGCATCACCCCGGGACAGGCCGTGTTCATCGACGAGAAGATGCCGGCGCTCGAGACCCTCAACGCCGCCGACCGCCAGACCGCCGAAGACGCCTACGCCCACATGAAGCTGTCGCCGAACACCCCGATCAAGGGCACCAAGGTCGACGTCTGCTTCCTCGGCTCCTGCACCAACGGACGTATCTCCGACCTCCGCGAAGCCGCCAAGTATCTCAAGGGCCGCAAGGTCAGCCCGAGCGTCAAGGCCATCGTGGTTCCCGGCTCCCAGCTCACCGCCATCCAGGCCGTCCATGAAGGCCTCGACAAGGTCTTCACCGAGGCCGGTTTCGAATGGCGCGGCGCGGGTTGCTCCATGTGCCTCGCGATGAATCCCGACAAGCTCGTCGGCGACCAGCTTTGCGCCAGCTCTTCGAACCGTAACTTCAAGGGACGTCAGGGTTCCCAGACCGGTCGTACCGTGCTGATGAGCCCGATCATGGTCGTCGCCGCCGCCATCACCGGTCAGGTCGCCGACGCCCGCGAAGTCTTCAAGGTCTGATGTCCGTCTCCGCGCCAGTCGCCCGCGTGCTCGAACGCATCGCCCAAGGCGATGACGTCGTCGCGGCCTGCTCGGCCGAAGGGCTCGCCTGCCGGCGCGACGTCAGCGTCGACGCCCATTACGACGGCAAGCCCGTGTGCACCGTGACCCTTCCGTGGGTCGTCGAAGGCCACGCGCTCCTGCAGGCCGACGAGACCGTCGCCGCCGCCGTCGCCGAAGCCCGCCTCGCCTCCCTGGCTTCCTCCCTGGCGATGCCCGTCTGCGTCATCCGCCGTCCGGTCGCCGCCTAACCCTTTTCAATCCGCCATGTCCCTCGCCAAAATCACCCAGGTCAAAGCCCTCGCCCTCGCCGTCCCCGGCGATGACATCGACACCGACCGCATCATCCCCGCGCGCTTCCTCCGCTGCGTGACCTTCGACGGTCTCGGCGAGCACGCCTTCCGCGATGAGCGCACCGGTCCCGACGGCAAGGAGCGCCCGCACCCGATGAACTCGGCCCAGGCCGCCCGCATCGCCGCCGCCAAGAAGGGCGTCATGGTCGTCGGCTTCAATTTCGGCTGCGGCAGCTCCCGTGAGCATGCTCCCCAGTCCATCTGGCGCTTTGGCTTCACCGCCCTCGTCGGTGGCAGTTTCGCCGAGATCTTCTTCGGCAACTCCACGACCCTCGGCGTGCCTTGCCTGACCCTCTCCAAGGAAGACCTCGCCGAGTGCGACGCCTTCGTCCGCGCCAACCCGGACGTCGAAGTCACCGTCGATGTCGAGAAGCTGACCGTCTCTGCAGGCGCCAAGACCTGGAAGGCCAGCATCGCCGCTTCCGCCCGTGACGGCCTCGTCAACGGCAAGTGGGATCCGATCGCCGACCTGCTCGAAGGTGCTGAGCCCGTGGCCAAGACCGCTGCCGGCCTGGCCTACGTCGCCGGTAAGTAAGTCGACCATTCAGCCTAAGCAAAAGGCCGCCCGATGGGCGGCCTTTTTGTTATCGTTTGGACTCCAGGACTTAGGCGAGCGTGTTGCCTTGGGCGTCCTGCTTGACCGTGATCATCTCGACGATCGACCAGATCGGGTTGACCAGGAGGCCAAGGCCGCAGGCGATGAGGAGCACAAGCTTGATGACGCCGTGCTTGGTGTGGCCGGAGTAGAAGTTGTGGATGCCGAG
>RDYO01000152.1 GCA_004293385.1 Verrucomicrobiota bacterium | reverse complement strand
CGTGTCATACGCGCTTCGACGTCGTGGAAGTTCTGGTTTGCAAGAAAGGCACCGTCCGCCTCCTTCAACACCGTGGCGAAGTCCTCTTCGGGCGTCGCCGCTTCTAGACTCCGATGTCCGACACCGACCGTCATCCGTTCCTCTCCGGCCTGAGCAAGCACCGCGGCGCCCAGCCGACCTGCGTGGTCATCTTCGGCGCCTCCGGCGACCTGGCCGCCCGCAAGCTCCTGCCCGCCCTGTACAACCTGGCGGTCGACAGCCTCCTACCGGCGGACTTCCATCTGATCGGCTTCGGCCGTAAGCCCGTGCCGGACGCCGAGTTCCGCACCCAGGCCGCCGCCGACATCAAGAAGTTCTCCCGCCGCGAGTTCCGTCCCGACATCTGGCAGCGCGTCGAGGACAACACCTCCTACCAGGCCGGCGGTTACGACGACCCTAAGGCCTACGCCGCCCTGAAGGAGCAGATCGCCGCCGCCGAGAAGCGCGCCGGCCGCCCCCTGCAGCTCGTCTTCTACGTCTCGACTCCTCCCACGGTCTTCGAGGCCATCCTCGAGAACCTCGGCCAGTCCGGCCTCGCCGGCCGCGGTCTCGGCACCGAGCTCGAGAGCAAGGTCATCATCGAGAAGCCGTTCGGCAAGGACCTCGCCTCGGCCGTCCACCTCAACGCCGTCGCCGCCCGCAACTTCCGCGAGCCGCAGATCTTCCGCATCGACCACTACCTCGGCAAGGAGACCGTCCAGGATCTCCTCGTCCTGCGTTTCGCCAACCCGATCTTCGAGCCGCTCTGGAACCGTCGTCACGTCGACCACGTCCAGATCACCGTCGCCGAAGAACTCGGCGTCGGCACCCGCGGCGGTTATTACGACGGCAGCGGCGCCACGCGCGACATGCTGCAGAACCACACGATGCAGCTCCTCGCGCTCGTCGCGATGGAACAGCCGCGCTCCCTCTCCGCCGAGCACATCCGCGACGAGAAGGTCAAGCTCCTCGAGTCCATCCAGCCGCTGCGCCTCGGCGCCAACGCCGATGCGGTCCGCGCCCAATACGCCGAAGGCCTCTCCGGTGGCGAGAAGGTGCCCGGTTACCTCGGCGAGAAGGACATTCCGCAGGATTCCGCCACCGAGACCTTCTGCGCGCTCCGCTTCTCGATCGAGAACAGCCGCTGGTCCGGCGTGCCGTTCTACATGCGCTCCGGTAAGCGCCTCGCCCGCCGCGTCTCCGAGATCGCCATCCAGTTCAAGCAGCCGGAGTCCGGCCTCTTCGCCGGCGACGCCCGCTACGACCT
>RDYO01000033.1 GCA_004293385.1 Verrucomicrobiota bacterium | reverse complement strand
TCGACGTCGCGGAGCTTCGAGACCTTGATCTCGAAACCACCCGGCATCACCGTGCCCGGGAGCGCGACCGGCACGCGGTCGCCGGCCTTGAAATTCTTGGCGCCGCAGACGATCTGGCGGAGCGAGCCTTCGCCCGCGTCGACCTGGCAGACGCTGAGGCGGTCGGCCTTCGGATGTTTCTCGAAGGACTTGATCTCGCCGACCACCACGAGGGGCAGCGGGGCGAGGCCGAAGGTCGTGACCGACTCCACCTCGAGGCCGAGCATCGGGAGGACTTCCGCGACGCGCTCAGCGGTGACGCCGGCGAGGTCGAGGTGACGGGAGAGGGCTTGGAAGGAGACTTTCATGGCTTAGGCGAACTGGCGCAGGAAGCGCGTGTCGTTGTTGTAGAAGTGGCGGATATCGTCGATGCCGTGGACCAGCATCGCGATGCGTTCGAGGCCGAGGCCGAAGGCGAGGCCCGACCATTCCTTCGGGTCGAGACCGCAGAGCTCGAGGACCTTCGGGTCGACGAGGCCGCAGCCCATGATCTCCAGCCAGCGGTCGGAGAGACGGCCCAGGTTAGGCGAGCGGAGATCCATCTCGAAGGACGGTTCCGTGAACGGGAAGAACGACGGGCGCAGGCGGATCTCGGCGTCGGCGCCGAAGGTCTCCTTCACGAAGAAGTCGAGCACGCCGCGGAGATCCGCGAGCGTCACGTTGCGGTCGATCCAGAGCCCTTCGACCTGGTGGAAGTTGGCGGAGTGCGTCGCGTCGACCGCGTCGCGGCGGAAGCAGCGGCCCGGGGCGACGATGCGGAACGGCGGCTTGCGCGAGAGCATCGTGCGGACCTGCACGCTGGACGTGTGCGTGCGGAGGAGGATCGCCTCGTCGGCCTTGCGGGGCGCGTCGGCGGAGCGGAACGCCTTCGGCATGTAGAGCGTGTCCTGCATGTCGCGGGCCGGGTGATCGGCCGGCGTGTTGAGGGCGTCGAAGCAATGCCACTCCGTCTCGACCTCGGGGCCGTCGGCGACGACGAAGCCCAGTTTGCGGAACGAAGCCAGGATGCGTTCGCGGGTGCGGGAGAGCGGATGGAGCGAACCGGCCGGAGCGTCGGGGCTCGGGAGGGTCGGGTCGACGGACGCGCCGAGTGCGGCGGCGATCTCGGCGTTCTCGACCTTCACCAGGAGGACGGCGAGGAGTTCCTCGACGGACTTCTTCGCCTCGTTGATGAGCTTGCCCACGACCGGGCGTTCTTCCTTCGAGAGGGTGGCCATCCCCTTCATCACCTGGGTCAGGGAGCCGTTGGGGCCGACGAC
This sequence comes from Verrucomicrobiota bacterium, assembly GCA_004293385.1. GTDB lineage: Bacteria > Verrucomicrobiota > Verrucomicrobiia > Opitutales > UBA953 > UBA953. The sequence continues at coordinate 4,296 of RDYO01000033.1, read as the reverse complement.
GCGCGCCTTGAACGCTTCGAGCTCGGCGCGGGTGGCGACGGCGGAGGCTTCCTGGGTGGCGGCGGCGACGAGTTGGGCGAGCTGCTGCTGCATGGATTGATTTGTGCGTTGGCGGAGAAAGTCGGCAAGCGAAAGCACCCTGAAAACAAAGAAGCCCCGGAGGGCCGGGGCTTCGTGAAGGGACGTTAAGTCGTCTTAGGCCAGCGCGGACTGGGCCTTCTTGACGATCGCTTCGAAAGCGGGGGCGTCATGGATGGCCAGTTCGCTGAGGTTCTTACGGTCCATCGTGATGTTGGCCTTCTTGAGGCCAGCGATCAGACGACTGTAGGAGATGCCGAGGGGACGGCAGGCGGCGTTGAGACGCACGATCCACAACTGACGGAACGTCGACTTGTTCTTGCGGCGGTCGCGATAAGCGAACTTCTGCGCGCGCTGAACGGCCTCGAGGGCGTAGACGTACAGACGGGACTTGTTTCCGAAGTAGCCCTTAGCGGCTTTGATCGCGCGCTTCTTTCGGGCCTTGGTGGCCGGGCCATTGGTTGCTCTAGGCATGTTGGTATTTGGTTTTGGTTTTGGTTAGATGGCCTCGGGGTCGCCTTAATGAACACCCGTTCGGCCAAAAAGAGGATCTTCGATTTAGGCGAAGGGCATGCAGGCCAGCATCTTCTTCTCGAAGCCGTCGTCGACGCGCTTGGACTTGTTGGCGCGGCGGCGCTGCTTGCGGGACTTGGAGCTGAGAAGGTGGCGGGCGTTCGGGGAACGACGCATCACTTTGCCGGTACCGGTCACCTTGAAGCGCTTGGAGACTGACTTGCGGGTCTTTTGCATGGCGGAAAGGGTCGGAACAAAGGGCGTCCGGGCGGACTTGTAAAGGGGAAAGGGCCGAAGGAGAGGATAAGTCCGCACTTTCCGACCCAGGGCGGATCGGGCCGGCCGTTTGACTTTCCCGGCCAAGCCCGCTCCCCTGCCCTGCACCCAATCCTCAAAACCATGCTTTCCCTCGGAAAAAAGCCCAAACTGACCTTCAAAGTAGACGCCTTCGTGGACGGAAAGGCCGTCAATGCCTCCTTTGCCTCCCTCTTGGACGGCCCGACCATCGTCTCGGTCTACATGCGCAACAACACCTCCGCCTGCGACAAACAGGCCGCCGAGATGGATAAAAACGAGAAAGCCATTGTCAGACAAGGGTTTAGGTTAATTGCCGTCTCCCGGGACACCTGCGCCTCGCACGCCAAGTACGCCGCCAAGCACGGTTACAAGTTCACCCTGGTCTCGGACCCCGAGGACCTCTTCTCCCAAGCCATGGACGCCATCGTCGAGAAGTCCATGTATGGTAAGAAGTATCTCGGTCCGCTCCGGGCCGCCTACCTCTTCGACGGCGACGGCAAGCTCGTCGGCGTCGTGCCCAAGGTCGAGGCCGCCGAGCATGGCAAGCAGCTGCTCGCGGCGATCGCCGAAGCGAAGTAAGCGAGCCGGCGCGACGGAGGCCGGGGAGAATCGGTGCTTGAACCATCGGCGTTAAACGGGGAGTTTAACGCCGAGACACCACCGCAGTACCTAATGCCTTCGCCCTATCGTCCTAACAGCCCCCGCCCGAAAAACAACGCAGGGCAGAACCGCGGAAACTTCCGCAAAGAAGACAAAGGGCCCAAGCGCAACGACCGCATCCGCGCGACCGAAGTGCGCGTCATCTCGCCCAAGGGTGAGATGATGGGCGTCATGCCCACGCAGCAGGCGCTCGACCTCGCCCGCGAGTTCGGCGTCGACTTGATCGAGATCGCCGCGACCGCCGTGCCGCCCGTCTGCAAGCTGCAGGAATACGGCAAGTACCTCTACGAAGAGGCCAAGAAGCATAAGCACCAGAAGTCCGCTTCCAAGGTGAAGGAGATCAAGCTCCGTCCCCGCATCGACAACCATGACCTCTTCATCAAGGTCCGTCGCGCCGAGAACTTCCTCTTCCACGGCCACAAGGTGAAACTCCTCCTCCAGTATCGCTACCGCGAGCTCGAGCACCCGGAGATCGGCATCGCCACCATCACCAAGGCCATCGAAGCCCTGATGCACATCAGCACGCGCGACAACGAGCCCAAGCGCTCCGGCCGTGCCATCGTCGTCGGCCTCACGCCCGTCCAGCAGAACAAGCGCAAGCTCGTGCACAACGAAGCCCCGGGCGAAGAGGACGGCGAAGACGACTCCGCGGTCGACAACGACGAAGGCGACGCCGAATAAGCCCGTGCGGCGCGTCGCGGCGATCCTCCTGCTCCTCGCCACCGGCGCCCTGCTCCGCGCCGCCTCGACCGATTATCTCCTCGGCGAATCCGTGCGCCAGCTCGGCCTGCGCGACGTCGCCCGGCAAGGCTCCGACGCGCGTTCGTCGGAGCGTTATGCGACGCGCGGCGGCCTGGCCCTCTACGCCGAATACAGCCGCGACTTCATCGTCGTCGACGGCATCAAGGTCATGCTAGACGACCCCGTCGGCGCGCAGCGCGGCCACCTCACCATCTCCAAGCGCGACTACGACAAAGTGTTCGTGCCGATCTTCTGGGAAGGACCGCGCGTCGCGCCGCGCCGCATCCTGCTCGACCCCGGCCACGGCGGCAAGGACACCGGCAAGGTCAACGGTCCTTTCAAGTATACCGAGAAATCGGCCACGCTCGACACCGCCGCGCGCCTCAAGCTCCTCCTCGAGAAGCAGGGCTACGAAGTCTTCTTCACGCGCACCAAGGACGTCTTCCTGGAGCTCGACGACCGGGCCGCGCTCGCGAGCAAGCTGGGCGCGGACCTGTTCATCAGCCTCCATTACAACGCCGGCCCCGCCGGCGACACCAGCGCCGACGGCGTCGAGACCTACTGCCTGACCCCGGCCGGACAGCGTTCGACCAACGCCGGCAAAGCCAAGTCGACCACCGCCGCCGAACCCGGCAACCGTTTCGACTCCGCCAACGCCCTGCTCGCCTGGAGCATCCAGCGGCGGATGATACGGGCCACCGGCGCCGATGACCGGGGCGTCCGCCGCGCCCGCTTCGCGGTCCTGCGCACCCTCTCCTGCCCCGGCGTCCTGATCGAGGGCGGCTTCATGTCGAGCCGGCGCGAAGGGGCGCTCATCGCCGACGGGGCCTATCGCCAGAAGATCGCCGAAGCCATCGCGGCGGCCGTCGGCGACTACGCCAGCCGGGTCCGCCCGGCGGCCAAAGCGGGCCGCTAAGGCCGGTTTCGCCTCCTTAAAGGGCCAGAATCCGCTTGCCAAGAGGCTCGGCGGACGGTTCGTTAGACCTTCCTTTCGGCCCGTCGGCATGTGTCAGCGGAATCTCCGGAGGGAAAACCAAAAAACCAACCAAACCCTGGAAACGTCCTCCGCGACGGCCAGGACAAACAGTCCGAAAACAACATGAGCCTAATGGAAAAACTGCTCGCCGAATCGAATTTCGGCGCGCTCAAGCAACACTCCGTGATCACCGCCACGGTCACCGAAATCCGCGAAGACAAGTTCGTAGTCGTGGACATCAGCGGCAAATCCGAAGGATTCATCCCCCAGTCCGAATTCCCGGACATGGCCGAAGTCCAGGTCGGCATGCAGCTCGAGGTCTACCTCGAGAAGCTTGAGAACAAGGACGGCACCCCGACCGTCTCCTTCGACCGCGCCCAGCAGATCCGCAAGTGGGAGAGCATCGAAGCCAATTGCCAGGAAGGCTCCATCGTCCAGGGCCGCGTCAAGTCCATCGTCAAGGGAGGCCTCATCGTCTCCGTCGGCGTCGACGCGTTCATGCCTTCCTCCCAGATCGACGTCAACCCGCCCAAGAACCTCGAACAGTTCGTGGGCCAGACCTTCGACTTCAAGATCATCAAGATCAACAAGGAGAAGAAGAACCTCGTCGTCTCCCGTCGCGAACTCATCGAAGAACAGCGCGGCGAAAGCCGTCGCAAGCTCCTCGAGGAGGTCAAGCCCGGCGTCGTCCGTCGCGGCGTCGTCAAGAACATCACCGACTACGGCGCGTTCGTGGACCTCGACGGTCTCGACGGCCTGCTGCACGTGACCGACATGTCCTGGGGCCGCATCGGCCACCCGAGCGAAGTCGTCAAGGTCGGCGAAGAAATCACCGTCATGGTCGTCGAAGTCGACCGCGAGCGCGAACGCGTCTCCCTCGGCCTCAAGCAGACCCAGCCTAACCCCTGGGAAGGCATCGAGAAGCGCTACCCCGTCGGCCAGAAGGTCCACGGCAAGGTCGTCAACCTCGTCGCCTACGGTGCGTTCATCGAGATCGAAGGCGGCGTCGAAGGCCTCGTCCACGTCTCCGA
>RDYO01000032.1 GCA_004293385.1 Verrucomicrobiota bacterium | reverse complement strand
GCGTCGACCTCGTCGAAGACCAAGACCGGGGTGCGGTCGACGGCGGCGAGGACAGTCTTGAGGGCGAGCATCACACGGGCCGCTTCGCCGCTGGAGGCGATCTGGTCAAGAGGCAGGAGATCCTGGCCGGCGTTGGGGCAGAAAAGGAAACCGACCGCGTCGGCGCCGTGCGGACCGAGTTCCGCGGTGGCGACTTCGATCCGGAGATCGGCCTTCTTGAAGCCGAGCGAACCGAGCATCTTGCGGGCGGCGGCGGCGAGCTTATCGGCGGCCTTGGTACGGGCGGCGCGGAGGGCGTCGGCCTGCTTGCGTAGGTCCTTCTCCACCTTGGCGGCTTCGGCCTTCAGCTTCGCAACGCGGGCTTCGACGTCGCCTTGCGAGGCGAGCCGGCGGCGGAGCGCCTCGCGCTTCTCGCGGACGGAGTCGGCGCCGGGCCCGTACTTGCGGCGGAATTCCAACCAGAGGTTCATCTTTCCGTCGAGTTCGGCGGCGGACTCGTCGTCGGAGGAAAGTCCGCGACCCAGACGCGCGAAATCGGCGCGGATATCCTCCGCTTCCGCGGCGAGGGAGTTCAGGCGGTCGCGCAGGGCGGACGCTTCTTCGTCGATGCGGGCGACGTCATCGCCTGCCTTGAGGAGCTTCGGCAAGACTTCGCCCAGCCCGTCGGAGCCGAGACCGGCATCCAGCTGGCCGAGCAAAGCCGCGAGCTCCTGGGCCCGGGACGAGCGGGCGTGGTCGCGTTCCAGCTTGGTGATGGCCTCTTCGGAAAGATCGAGCGAATCGAGTTTCTCCAACTGCGAGCGGAGGAAGGCCTCTTCGTCTTCGGAGAGGCGTTCGGCCGTGGCGGCTTCGGCGGCTTCGCGGAGCAGCTCGTTACGCTGACGCCAGTCGGCGCGGTAGGTCGCGAGGGGGGCGGCCAGGCCGGCATGGAGGTCGAGCATCTCCAGCTGCGTCTCGGCGCGCATCAGCTTCTGCGGTTCGCCCGGGCCGTGGAAATCGATCCACAGTTCGCCGAGCTGCTGGAGCTGCGACAGGGTCGCCGAACCGCCGTTGATGGAGATGCGGCCGGCCTTGGTGGCGTGGACCGAGCGCTTCAGGATGAGCAGCCCGTCGTCGCAGGTCGGCAGGTCGAGGACCTTCAGCGCTTCGTCGAAACGCTTGTCGCCGTCGGTCTCGAGTTCGGCTTCGACCGAGCATTCGTCGGCGCCCTTGCGGACGATCGTCTTCGCCGCGCGGTTGCCGGCGAGGAGCGAGAGCGCGCCGAGCAGCACCGATTTGCCGGCGCCGGTCTCGCCCGTGACCACGGTGAAGCCCGCGCCCAGTTCGAGCGAGGTGCGGTCCATCAGGGCGAGGTCGCGGATTTGAAGGCGGCGGATCATGCGGAAGGCCGGCTGCCGAACAAAGCGGAGCCGACACGGACACAAGTAGAACCTGCGGCGACCGCGGATTCAAGGTCTCCGCTCATCCCCATCGATAATTCCGGGAGCGCCACTCCGAAACGGGCGGCGAGGGCGTCGCGGCAGAGACGAAGCTCGGCGAAGGTGCGGTCGGCGACCGCGGGATCGTCGGACAGCGGCGCGATGGCCATCAGGCCCTTCACGCTGAGCGCGGGCTGGGCCAAGGCAGCCTCGAGGAGCCGGGGGGCGTCGGCCAGGTCGCAGCCGAACTTCGCCGGATCGTCGCCGGAGTTGACCTGGATAAGCACCTCACGGCGCAGGCCCATCTCACCGGCCAGACGACCGAGCCGGGTGGCGAGTTCAGGCGAGTCGACGCTCTGGATGACATCGAACGCCTGCAGGGCGTGCTTAGCCTTGTTGGACTGCAGGTGGCCGATCAGCTCCCAGCGGAGGTCGGCCGGGGCCAAGGGGCGCTTCTGGGCGGCTTCCTGGACCCGGTTCTCGCCGACGGCCCGGAGACCGAAGCCATACGCCAGCAAAGCTGCCTCGACCGGGTGGGTCTTGGTCACCGGCAGCAGGCGGACAGAGGCGGGGTCGCGACCGGAACGGACGCAAGCAGCTTGGATGCGGGCCAGCACCCCCTCGCAATGGGCCTTGAATTGGTCGGAGGTGACCATTTCCACCAGAGGGAGGGAGAACGGGCGGGGAGTCAACCAACGGGCTTCCCTAGCCCGCCCGGACGCGCCCCTCTCAGGATTAGCAGGTCTACACTTGAAGGCCTTCGCCATTAGTTTTATTAATCATCCTGACCCTCCTTCCATGCACATCGAGAACCTGAAGATCTTCCGCGACCTGGTGGACAACGAAAGCTTCTCCAAGGCCGCCAAGCTCAACGCCATCACCCAGTCGGCCGTCAGCCAGCAGCTGCGCTCGATGGAGAAACACTTCAACGTCCTGATCGTCGACCGCAGCCAGAAGCAGTTCCGGCTGACGCGCGAAGGCCGGAGCCTCTACGAGGCCGCCAAGGACATCCTCAACCGCTATGAACAGGTCGGCAGCGAGATGCAGGAGATGCGCAAGGTCGTCAGCGGCACCGTGCACATCTCGACCATCGTCTCCATCGGCCTCCACGAGCTGCCTCCGCACGTGAAGTCGTTCATGCAGGAGTTCCCGCACGTCAACGTGCGCGTCGAATACCGCCGTTCGAACCTCGTCTACGAAGACGTCATCTCCAACGCCGTGGATTTCGGCCTCGTCGCCTTCCCGCAGAAGACCCGCCAGGTCGAGATCATCCCGCTCATGGAGGACCAGCTCGTCGCCATCTGCTCGCCCAAGCACAAGCTCGCGGCGAAGAAGGAGATCGACCTCGCCGACCTCCAGGGCGGCAAGTTCATCGGCTTCGACCAGGACATCCCGACACGCAAGGCGCTCGACCAGTTCTTCCGCGAGCAGCGCATCGAACTCGAGCCTTCGATGGAGTTCGACAACATCGAGACGCTCAAGCGCGCGGTGGAAGTCGACGCCGGCGTGGCGCTCGTGCCCGAAGGCACCATCCGTCAGGAAGTCGAGCAAGGCACGCTCGTCATGCTCCGCCTGCGTGACCGCCGCGTGGCGCGTCCGCTGGCCATCCTGCACCGCAAGGGCCGCGTGCTGACGCCGGCCATGAAGCGTTTCATGACGCACCTCATGAACAGCGCCGGCGGCAAGGCCGCGGCCTGATCAGACCCGCTGACGGGCTTCGCGGGCCGCCACGGCGAAACCCGGGAGCGCCTGCGCGCCCAGCATGCCCAGGCCCAGCCAGAGCATCGCTTCGCCGGCCGGCGCGCGGAGGGCGGTCGCGGCCAGCCCCCACCAGAGGAGCGCACCGACGAGCGGGGGCCAGGCACGGCGCAGGGCGGCCCGCGCGAGGGACCATGACCCGAGCAGCGCGGCGCCGAGGGCGGCGGCGACCGGAGCTTCGATCGCGCCGAGCGCGAAGCGGGCGTAGGCGACGAAGCCGAGCGAGACCAGCAGGCCGCCGAGCACGGCCGCATTGACGCGGAAGTGCGTGGGAAGCAGATAGAGCTTCACGCGGTGCGCGTGCAGATAATAGAGCGAGGCCACCGTGCCCATCACGAGGGTGAGGGTCCAGATGTAGAAGGCGCCGCTGACCGGGATGGAGTACCGGGTGATCGCCCACTGCGCGAGGAAGCACTTGGCCAGGATGAGCGACCAGATCGCGCCGAGCCGGTCCGTGACCAAGGCCTCGCGATAGGCCCGCTCCACGGAGAGGGTGAGTTCGGTTTCTTGGACGGGCGGAAGGGACGTGGCGGCCATGGCGGGCTATCTAGCCCACAACTTGAGGCTTCGGATCGCGACCGCAACCGACGGAGGCACTTCCTGGTCCCAACCCGGCACGCCCTTGCGGATACGTTCGGCCAAAGTGCGCGGCTGGCAGGCCATCGCGACGGGGTCCGCCCCGGTGATCGGCACGAGGAATCCGTTGTTGAGCAGGTGCTGGAAGAGACCCGCGACGGAGGGCCGCATCTGGATGTCCGAAGCCGTGACCACGGAATCCTCGGCGATACGGTAGCTGTCCGGGAAGCAGACCTTGCAGGCCACGGGATCGAGGATGAGTCGGCGCAGCTGGTCGCCGAGCATCGGATAGACCATGACCCGGACACCGTCCTTGAAGAGTCGTCCGCAGGATTCCAGCACGCCGCCTTCGAGGTGCGTGTAATGCTCCGGATTGAACAGGTCCACGAGGTTGTTCATGCCCGCAACGAGCGTGATGCTGCCCGTGGTGTGCAGACGGAAATAAGCGGGCAGGCGATACCAGCCGCGATGACGGGTCACCAGCAAGGGGTGCTGCATCGCGCCGACGAGGCGGATACGGTCGATCAGTTCGGCCTCGGGGTGAGGGTCGGAACCGATGCACATCTCGAAGAGCGCAAGCACGTCCTTGCCGCCGTCGGGCAGGGCGCGGAGGCCGCAGGCGAGCATGTCCTCGTTGACGAGGGAGACCGGGCGGAAGGTGCCGCGCGCGACGAGCACGGAACGCTTGTAGAAGTATTCGCTGGGTACCTGCGGGTCGCCTTCGGGACCGAAGAGCACCGCATCCGTCAGGCCGAGACGCACGAGCCGCAGGGCCGCGGCGCGGTTGTCGAAGGCGCCGAACGCCGGACCGCTGAAGTGGGCGAACTCGATCTCGACGCGACCGGAGCCGACTTCGTCGACGAGGGCGGTGAGGAAGCTGTCGACGCTGTCGCGCGTGTTGAGGGCGGCGTGGATCAGGTTGACGCCCACCGCGCCGAGGGCGTCCTGCTGGCGGCCCGCGTCCTTGTCCCAGAGCCGGAGGTGGAGGATGACTTCACTGGGCTCCGCGCCCGGCTGGTCCTGGAAGCGGATCCCGATCCAGGAGTGCCCCTGCCCTTTGCCGTCGTGAGGCGTGGTCGCGACGGTGTCGGCGAAAGCGAAAAAGCGGGTCACCGGACCGCGCTCGGCCTTCAGCCGGTCGACCAGGAGTCCGTATTCGTGGTCGAGCATCTGCTCGAGCCGCTGGCGGGAGACATAGCGCTGCGGATGGCCGTAGATGGCGTCGCTGATCCGCATGTCATAGGCCGAGATGCTCTTCGCCACGGTGCCGGAGGCACCTCCCGCCTTGAAGAAGTGGCGGACGACCTCCTGGCCGGCGCCGATTTCGGCGAAGGCTCCGTAGGCGGAACGGTCCAGATTGATGGCCAAGGCCTTGCGGGAAGTGGCGGCGCCGGCCGATGACGTAGGCTCTGACATGACCCTAGATTAAGTCCGCCCGCCGAGGGGCATCGAGAGGAAACCGCTGGCTAAAAAATCCGCTTTGGATTGGCGAAAACAAGACAGGGAAGCATCATTTCAGCAACACCCCGCCCGCCTCCATGAAAGAATTCCTCAAGTCGGTCCTCGCCTCCGCCTTCGGCACGGTCATCGCCTTTTTCATCGGCGCCTTCCTCCTCGTCGTGCTGCTGGTCGGGATGGCCAGCTCGGCCGGCGACGGCCAGGCCTCCGCACACGTGGCCGTGAAGCCGAAGACGATGCTCGTGATCGGCGGCGGGCTCACGATCGAAGACACCCCCGAACACGGCGCACCCGGCCTGGACGTCCTGCTTTTCGGCGCTTCTGGTCCGCGGCTCGACCTCCTGCGCGCCCTTGAGGCGATCGACCTCGCGGCCAAGGACAAGCAGATCGCCGG
>RDYO01000031.1 GCA_004293385.1 Verrucomicrobiota bacterium | reverse complement strand
GGTTTCTCGGACCGCCTCGCCGTCCGTCTCGACGCCGGTACGTTGCGCTGCGCCCTGGTGCACGGTCGCACCGGCGAGCTGCGCCGCGAATCCTCCATCCGTAACGCCAAGCTCTTGGTCGCGGCCGAGGTCGATGAGATCCAGGCCCGCGGCGGCGTGACGACTTACCTTTCCTTGGCGACCGCCATCGAGGAGGCCTGGTTGCAGGAACTCTTCCCGGCCGAATTCTCGACCGTCAATCAGGTCCGCTACGACGGATCTCAACGTCGCGTGGTCACGCGCGTCGAGCGACGCTTCCGCGACCTCGTCCTTGAGGCCAAGGAGCGTGACGACGCCCCCTCCGACGCGGCCAGCCGCCTGCTCGCGGAAGAGGTCGCCGCCGGACGTCTTGAACTCGAGAAATGGGATGCGCCCGTGGACGCGTGGATCCGCCGCGTCAATTTCCTCTCCAAGCATTGCCCCGAGCTCGGCATCCCGCCGTTCGACGAGGACGCACGCCGCATGGTGATCGAAGAAGTCTGCGCCGGCGCCGTGGCCTATCGCGACATCCGCGACCGCCCCGTCTTCGGCGTCGTCCGTGGCTGGCTGACGCATGAGCAGGCCATGGCGCTCGAGTCTTATTGCCCCGAGAAGATCATCCTGCCGCGCAAGAAGCATCCCGCGCGCATCGAGTATACCGAGGATGGGCAGGCCGAGGTCGAAGCCACCGTGCAGGAACTCTATGATTTCCCGGGCAGCAAGCTGCGTGTCTGCCTTGGTAAAGTGCCGATGGTCGTGTGCATCCAGTCGCCGGCCCGCCGCACCCAGCAACGTACCACCGACCTCGACGCCTTCTGGAAGGGCTCTTACGAAGGCGTGAAGAAGGAACTCCGCGGCCGTTACCCTAAGCACGAATGGCGCTGACCCCATGAGCCCTGTCGCCTTCACCTGGTCCTCCGTCCCGATTCACGTCGTCGATTTCGAAGGCAGCGCCCGGACCGGCGTCGTCGAGTTCGGCGTCGCCACCTTGCTCGGCGGCGAAGTCGTCTCCGCCGCCACGAGCCTGCACGCGTCGCGCGTGCCCGTCCCCGCCATCGACACGCAGTGTCACGGACTTGGCGCGAAGGAACTCAAGGGGCGCCCGCCCTTCGAGTCCGAATGGGATCGCTGGGTCAGTCTCCGCCGGACCGGTCTGCTCGCCGCCCATAACGCTTCGGTCGAATCCGGCCTGCTCCGCGGCACCTGGTCGCGTCCATCGGTCGTGCCTGGTTTCGTCGGCGAATCTGCCGAGGTCGCCGAATGGGGGCCTTGGATCGACACTTGCAGGCTGGCCCGGGCCTGGGCCCCTTCGCTCGGCGACTTCCGCCTCGGGGCCTTGGTCTCGGCCCTGCGCCTCGGCCCCCGGCTGGAGGAGCTGGCGGCCGACCATTGCCCGCCCGCCCGTCGGCGCTACCACTGCGCCCTTTACGACGCCTTGGCCGCCGCCTTGGTGCTTCGGGCGCTCTGCGGGCAGGAAGGGCGCTCCGCCGCGCCTTTGTCACAATTAGTTCGCGACAGCATGTCGGCGCCGGCGGCTGATGACCTCATGCAAGGGGAGCTCGGGCTTTAGTTTCCGCTTCACTCCCGGGGGAGGGCCTAACTAGATAGGCATTCTCTTATGGCCTCCAAGTCCCCCATTCGCGTCGCCGTCACCGGCGCCGCCGGCAACATCGGTTACGCCGCCATCTTCCGCCTCGCCTCCGGCGCCGTCTTCGGCCCCGACCAGCCGGTCGCTCTTAACCTCATCGAAGTCGGACCCGGCCTCAACGCCCTCGCCGGCGTCGTGATGGAACTCCAGGACTGCGCTTTCCCGCTGCTCACCGACGTCGTCGCCACCGGCGACCTCAACGAAGGCTTCAAGGACGCCGACTGGTGCCTGCTCATCGGCGCGGTCCCGCGCAAGGACGGCATGGAGCGCAAGGACCTGCTCGGCATCAACGGCAAGATCTTCATCGGCCAGGGCGAAGCCATCGCGCGCAACGCCAAGAAGTCCGTCAAGGTCCTCGTCGTCGGCAATCCTTGCAACACCAACGCCCTCATCGCGCTGCGTTCCGCCGGCAACCTGCCGGCCGAGAACTTCTTCGCCATGACCCGCCTCGACGAGAACCGCGCCAAGTCGCAGCTCGCCGCCAAGGCCGGCGCCCACAACTCCGTCGTCAAGAACGTCGCCATCTGGGGCAACCACTCCTCGACGCAGTATCCTGACTTCACCAACGCCCTCATCGGCGGCAAGCCGGCCACCCAGGTCATCACCGATCACGCCTGGCTCAAGGAGACCTTCGTCCCTGACGTCCAGAAGCGCGGCGCGGCCGTGATCAAGGCCCGTGGCGCCTCTTCGGCCGCCTCCGCCGCCAACGCGGCCCTCGACACCCTGCGTAGCCTGCACTTCCCGACTCCGGCCGGCGACTGGCATTCCGTCGCCGTGCTCTCCAAGGGCGACTACGGCATCGCTCCGGGCATCATGTTCGGTTACCCGATCCGCACCAAGGCCGATGGCTCTTGGGAGATCGTGCAGGGCCTGCCGCTCGACGCCTTCTCCAAGGAGAAGATCGCGATCACCGAGAAGGAACTGCTCGAAGAGCGCGCGACGGCTTCGGAAGCCCTCGGCCTGAAGCTCTGAAGCCAGCCTTCTGAAACCAAAGGCGGCAAGGGACCTCCCTTGACCGCCTTTTTCATGCCCATACGCTAGGGTCATGGAGCGACTCACCACCGTCGATTGGTTTACGATCATCGCGGCGCTCTGCTTCTGGGCGGCGCTGGTCTGGGCGCAGCATCTGGATCGAGGTTTTCCGATCTGGCTGCGAAGGTCGGCTTGGCCTTGTCTGGCGCTTTGGCTGGTCGCGTGGAATTTCTCCGAGGGTCCTGGGCTCGTGCCGGCCTTGGCCGCCGCGCCAGCGCTCTTCTTCGCGCTCTGGCTTTGGGCGCATGGCTTGCGTCGATTCCTGGCTGACGACCAAGCACCGGCGCCGCGTCGCTTCCTCGAGATGTTGTCCGCGACGGGCCCTTTGGTCGCCGCGACGGCTTGGATCTGGTCGCGCTATGACCGCACCTTCGCCGGTTTCCCCGATCCTCTTGCCACGCTGACCACCGTACACTTCGCCATCACCTTTGGCGTCCTGCCGCTCGCGATGTCGGCCAGTGAACGTCCGCTCGCCCGCTGCCGTTGGCGCGATCTGGGACAGTGGCTGTATGTGGCTGGCGCTCCCGCCACCGCGTTGTGCTTCGCCCTGCGGACGGATCCGCTTCGGCCGGGTGCGGTCGAACTCGCGGCCGCCGTGGTCTTCGCCGCGGGCTTCTTACTCTGGGCGGCGTTCATGCCCGTCAGGCGCGGCCCGTGGCCTTATGTCTGTCTCGTCCCCGGCTTCCTCCTAGGTGTCGGCTACACCGCCGCGCACGCCTTCGGCTGGGATTATCTTACCATCCCGCAGATGGCGTCGGTGCACGGCTCGCTCAACCTGCTCGGTGCGTTGTTGCTCGCGGCCCAGGCGCCGGCGTTCGAGGACGTCGCCCCGCCGACGCCGGATCTCAATACGCCCGTCGAGGCCGGCGATCGCGCGACGGCGACTTTCGCCGATTCGCATCGTGTCGTGGTCGGCCCTTGGTCGCCGGAAGCCTTTGCCCGGGTGAAGGCAGCCCTGCTCGGTTACCGCTTCTATCCTGCCTCCGTGATGGTTCGGCGGACACAATTCGAAGACGAAGGCCGTGCGGTACGCGTCGGCGACAGGCTAGGGCTTGGCTTGTTCGTTCCGAATCTGCCAGGCCTGGCGCCGCTGATGCTGCCGGCCATCGTCGAGGTCGACGTCGCGGAAGCCGGTGACGAGCGGGTCGCGTTGGGCTATGCGACGACTCGCCGTCATTACGGACGCGGCGTCTGGCGGGCGGAAGTGAAGCGCGATGGCGAAGAAATGGTCCTCACCGTCTCCTATCATGTCCGCCCGAGCCGCTGGTTCGTCTGGTGCGGGTTGCCGGTCTACCGTCGATTCCAACTCGCCGCTTTCCGCGCCGGCGCGGACAATCTGCGCCGACTCGCGGCTTAAGGGGCGGGGAGGCGGACGAGCGTGATGTCGGCCGGGCGGCAGGTGCCCAAGCGGATCTCGCCTGCGTTGGCGGCGGCGAAGATCGGCGGCTCCGGATGAATCGTCGCGATGCCGCTGGCGGCACGGGCGGCGTTGATCTTCTGGAGCCCGATGAAGTCGATGATCACCGGGTTGGCGCTGCCGAGCAGCGTCTTCTCCGAGCGGCACCAGCTGGCGTCGAAGCCGGGACCGCCGAGCACCTGGTAGCGCTCCAGGGAGAGCATCGTCAGCACGTTGCGCTTGGACAGCTTCGGGATGGCGCAGACTTCCACGGCGGCCTTGGAGGCGTTGAAGGGATTATCGAGGAAGCGTTCGGCGTTGGCCATGTTGCCGATCGAAGCCGCGGCCATCGCGCCGTGCACGCCGAGCGAGCGGCTGTCGCTGAGCACCGGCAGGTTGATCCAGAAATCGACCTCATCGACGAGGGTCTTCGGGAGCACGCTCACGCGTGCGTCGCCCCAAGGCACGTTCGGAGTTCCCGGGCGAGGCAGCACCTGGTTCTCGTAGCGCAGGCGGCTGTCGGCCGCCCAGCCCGGGGCGAGGGTCTCCCAGGCGAGGACCGGGAAACCTTCGAAGGCGTCGGGCTGAGAAGAGAGCGAGGGCAGGAAGCCGGCCTGGCGGAGATTGTCCGGCTTGGCGTCGCATAGGGTGATCGCGCCTTGCGCGAACCCGCGGCGGAGCAGGGCGGCCGTGATCGCGCGGACCAACGGCTTGGGCGTGGCCAGACCGGCGCCGCCTTCGGAGGAAAGCTTGAGGCCGCAGCGCTTGAGTTCGCCGGGGCGGAGGCTGAGGCCGGTGCGGCCTTCGAACTCCCCGAGGGTCTTCTCCACGGCGACGGCGTAGTCACGGTCTTCGAAGCCGCCGAGCTTCTGCTCGATGAGCAGCAGCTTCGGGTCGGTGGCGGCATCGCCGGCGGCGGTGCCGACGAGGACCAAGGCGAGGGCGGCGAAGAAGCGCATGCCCGCATCCTCTTCCTTTGCCGCCCCGCCGCAAGCCGCTGTTTTGTTTGCACGGGGAGGGGGAGACCCCATCGTGAGGCGCATGTCCGCCCCCGCCGTCCTCCCCCAGCGCCGCATCCTCGGACTCATCTTCCTGACGGTGTTCATGGACATCGTGGGCTTCAGCATCATCATCCCGCTGTTCCCCCACCTCCTGGACCACTATATCCGGACGGAAGGCGCGGCCGGCACCTTGATCGGTTCCCTGAATTCAGCCGCGGAATGGATGGGCGGCGATACGGTCTTCAAGAAGACGGTGCTCTTCGGCGGACTCCTCAGCACGCTCTACTCGTTGCTGCAATTCGTCTTCTCGCCGATCTGGGGCGCTCTCTCCGACCGCCTGGGCCGTCGCCGTATCCTGACCATCACCTTGGCCGGCAATGCGCTCTCGTATTTCCTGTGGATCTTCGCGGCGCAGTTCTGGCTCGTGGTCGTCACCCGGCTCATCTCGGGCATGATGGCCGGCAACATCGCCGTGGCCAGCGCCGCCGCCGCGGACATCACCGACGAGAAGGAGCGGACGAAGGGCATGGCCGTCGTCGGCATCGC
>RDYO01000138.1 GCA_004293385.1 Verrucomicrobiota bacterium | reverse complement strand
CCGTCCATCTCGACGAGCAAGGAGTTCAGGGTCTGCTCGCGTTCGTCGTTGCCGCCGCCGACGCCGGCGCCGCGCTGGCGGCCGACCGCGTCGATCTCATCGATGAAGATGATGCAGGGAGCGAGCTTGCGGGCCTGCTCGAAGGTGTCGCGGACGCGGGCCGCGCCGACGCCGACGAACATCTCGACGAAGTCGGAGCCGCTGATGCTGAGGAAAGGTACGCCCGCCTCGCCGGCGACGGCGCGCGCGAGCAGGGTCTTGCCCGTGCCGGGAGGGCCGACCATGAGCACGCCCTTCGGGATGCTGGCGCCGATCTTGGTGAAGCGCTTGGGGTCCTTGAGGAAATCGACGATCTCCTTCACCTCTTCCTTGGCCTCGTCGCAGCCGGCGACGTCCTTGAAGGTGGTCGTCTCCTTCTCGTTGGCGTTGAGGCGGGCGCGGGACTTGGCGAACTGCATCGCGCCGCGGTTGGCGTTCTTGAGGAAGCGATACATCATGAACAGCACCACGCCGGAGACCAGCAGCGTGGGCAGCACGTTGTAGAGGAACATCGTCCAGCCGGTCTGGGCGGGGACTTCCTTGAAGGCGTCGCGGGCGACGGAGGCGCGGAGCAGTTCGAACTCCTTCTCGGTCAGACGGCCGTCCGCGGTGAAGCGGGACTTGTCGCCGGCGTCGGCGCCGGCCACGGCGAGCTCACCGGAGATCCGGACCCAGCTCTCGGAACCCGAGGTGGGGTTGGGCTGGAGGGTGAGGTTCTTGATCTTCTTCTCCTGGGCGTAGGAGAGCACCTGCGAGACGTTCAGGACCTGGACGGCGTTGCCGGAGGCGGCGCCCGGAAGATTGAACAGGGCGATGATGGCCACCATGAGGAGCAGCCAGATGAAGACCGGTTTCGTGTTCAGGCGGGGGCCGTTCTTATTATCATCCGGCTGGTCGTTTTGACTCATGGGCAAGGGTTTTAACCTAAGCAGGGCCCAAGCCAAGTCAACCGGAGAGCCCCCTTCGTCGGGCCAAGCAGGCGTGCGGATTCGGCCGGCGGCAGGCCGGGCACCCAGAGGATCGCGGAGCCCGCCAAGACCACCGGGAGAGCCTCCCGCTTTTCGGCGGGGATTTTGCGGTTGATGAGCAGGTCGGAAAGTTTGGCCGAGCCCGGCGCGCCCAACGGCTGATAGCGATCGCCGTCCACGCGTCCGCGCCAGACGAGCAGCTCCGACGGCGCCACGACGTAGGCTTCCCGGTCGGGCGAAATGTCTCCCTTGGACAGTCTGGCCCACAATTCCGCGCCCACCTCGACCTGCTCGGCGAGCAAGCCGCACTCGTCGTCGGGCA
>RDYO01000030.1 GCA_004293385.1 Verrucomicrobiota bacterium | reverse complement strand
GAGACCCGAGACCCGAGACCCGAAAATACATCCCCAGCCAACCATCCGGTCTCCGGTTCCCCCTTGAGCCCGATTCTCTCTGGTCCACCGAGCCTCTGAGCCTCCGGGCCTCTTACTCGTGCCCTCCGGCCCTCGTGCCCTCCGGCCTTCTCTTTATTTACCCTCCGCTCCCTCCGCCTTCACCCCGCTGGGGATCTGGCCGATGAGTTCGAGCGCGGTGAGCGTCGCCTTGAAAGTCACGGTGCCGTTGCCGCCGCGTTCGGTGGTCATGACCATGTCGCCGATCGCGAGGTACGGCGCGCGCGCCTTCACGCTGTCGTAGAAACGGAGGATGCTGCCGATGTCCGCCTTGCGGCAGCTGAACTGCAGCGAGTGCACCGCGAACTTGCCGGACTTGGTCGTCTTAGGGGCGTCGGTGTTCGCGCTGAGGCCGGCGTCGCGCGTGGCGTTGACGGCTTCGGCGACGAGCTTGGCGGGATCATAGCCATGGCCGGAGTCGAGTCCCTGCACGGCGACCGCGGTCGCGTTGCGGACCTCGCGCTCCTTGGCGAGCGTGGCCTTCTGCGCGAGGGCGTCCTCTTCGAGGAGGCGCCAGGCGTCCCAGCCGCCTTGCACGCGGCCCCACGCGCCGGTCGACCACAGGGTCGCGGCCACGAGCAGGGCGGCGAGCGCCATGAAGCGTTCGCGGGGTTTCAGGCTGAAGAAGAAATGTTTCATTGGGCTTTGGGGGCTTCGGCCGTCTTGAGGAGGGCGGTCTGACGGAAGGTGATCTCGAGGCGGAAGGTGGTCGAGGTGTCGCGCACGCGGGGTTCGCTGTTCGTCACGGACTCGACTTCCGGCAGCGACTGCACGGCCTTGAGGAAGTCCGAGATGTCACCGGCGTTCGGGGTGCGGGCGTCGACGGTCATGATCGGCTTGGTCAGGACGCTGTCCTTGGGCTTCTTGAGCTCGCAGTGCACGTTGGTGAACTCGACGGTGGCGGGGCGCTTCTCGTTCACGAGCGCGAGCATCTCGATCGGGAGCAGGCGCTTGACGCCGAGCTCGAGGATGCGGTCCGTGATCTTCTGCGACTCGATGATGTCTTCGACGAGCGGGCGACGGTCCTCGTTGGCGGCCTCCAGGGTCCCGGAGCGCATGCCGATGACGAAGCCCCCGATGTCGAGCAGGAGCGAGACGACGAGCACCGCGGCGCCGAGGCGCGCGGCGTTCCAGAGGATCATGTTCAGGCGCTCCTTCTTCCGGCGCTCGGCGAGGAAGTCGGTGTCGCGGATGTCGGAGTCGTCCAGGCCCTTCTTCGGGATGGTGAAGGTGCCGTTGCCTTCGCGCTTCAGCACGAGGGCGCCTTCGACGAGCGAACCGGAGAGGGCGCCTTCGACGGTCTCGACGGCGACGTCGGCCGGGAGTCCGGCGCGGGCGGCGGCTTCCTTGGCCAGGCCGGCTTCATCGGTGTCGGCGAGCTCGGCCACGGCGATCGCGGCGGGGAGTTCTTCGCCGGCCTTCCAGGCCAGCGCGGTCAGGCGTTCTTCGCCGCGGTGCACGATCACGCCGTCGGCGGCGGCGCGGTGTCCGCACAGCGCGAGGAATTCCGGGACGACCTGGCAGTCTTCCGGCCACGCGAAGCTTTCCTCCGCGGTGAAGCGGCGGCGATGCGCGGCGTACGCGAGCACCTGCTTGCCGTCCGTCGAGGTCACGAAACCGACGAGCATCTGCTCGAGCGGGAAAGGGGAGACGGCCTCGAGCGCGAGGTTCACCTGGCCGGGGACGTCTTCGCCTTCGACCGCGAGGCGGCGGACGAAGAAGCGGTTGCCGGGCAGCATGGCGGCTTCCTGGGTCTGGGCGCCTTGGAACATGCGCTTGAGGGGGGTGGTCATTTGGTGGGGGGGGGCGGGGCCGCGGTTTCAGAATTTTCGGCGGGGGGCTTCGGCTCAGGCGGAGCTCCGTTGTCTTCCTCCCAGGCGAGGATCTGGAAGGGGTAGGCGATCGTGTTGCTAGCGACACGGCCGCTCATGGTCGACTTGCCCAGGTTGGCGGGCGGTTCGATGCCGGGGGTGAGGTAAGGGGTGGGAGTTCTCGTAGTTGACCGCGGAGCGGCTGTCGAGGTTCCCGTCGTTCGCGGGGTCGTGGCCGTCGCGGAGCGGCCGTTCAGGCCGACGTCCGGATTGGTGTCGGGATTCGCCGCGGCGCTGGGGTAGGCGACGTCCTCCCGGATGGCGACCAGTGCGCTGACGCGACACTTGGCGAGGCCTTCCTTCACCGTCACCCGCACCCACATGAGGATGATCTCGTCGTCGAACTTCTGCAGGGGGGCGCCCCCGCCGATGAGCCGGCGGACTTCGTCGGCGACGCGGAAATACGGCGGGGTCCCCACGATGCGGCGGCCGATCTCGGTCTGCCGCTCGCGGATGAGCGCCAGCTGGTTCTCATCCAGGCCCTGCGAGAGGAGCACGGCGTCCGAGGCGGTGTTGATGTTGGCCTGCGGGAAGGTGTAGAGGCTGACGCACGCCTTGAAGGCCTGGAAGATCGGCGTGGCCCGGCCGCGTTCGTCGAAGAAGAGCTCTTTGGCGACGCCGATGCTGCGGAACTCCTCGAAGCTGCGGATCGGGCGACGCGCCGGACGGAACGACAGCGTCGCGCGCTGGTACGCGGCGTCGGAGGCTTCCTCTTCGAGCGACTCGTACGATTTGCTCTGCCAGGCGATGATGGCGTCGGAGACGCGCTCGGCGTCGCGCTGCTCCATGCCGAGGGAATACAGGAGCTGGATGAGGTCGTTCTTCGTCAGGACGCTCAGCGGCAGCTTGGCGGTTTCGTCCTCGTAATCGAACTGCACCTGGAGCCCGTCGCGCGGCGGGAAGCCGGCGTAGGCGTGCGGGTCGTCGAAGCCCTGGCTCGGCGCGTGGATCTTGTTGAGGTCGATCGAACGGATCTCGGCGATGACGGCCAAGGCCAGCTCGAGTTCGCTCTGCGCGTCCGCCCGCAGGCGGCGGCGGTCCGCTTCATGCGTGGCGATGGAGAGCTCGAGCGAGTTGTCCTCCATGAACCGCGCCAGCAGCAGCGAGGCCAGCGTGATGAGCACGAGGACGACGATGATGACGGAGCCGCGACGACGCTTCATGGGGCGGTGGCGCCGGAGCGCTTGATGGGGAGGTCGAGGACCTTGGTGGTCTTGAGCGAGCCGCGCTCGAAGACGAGATGCACGCGGGCGGGCTTACGCCAAGAAGTGCTGGCCGGCTCCTGCACGGGTTCGTCCTCGATGGTCCAGGTCTTGAGCTCGGGGTCGTAGTATTCGAATTTCAGACCGGTGACGAAGGGGCTGATCACGGTCTCGTGCCGGTCGGTGATGTCGCGTTCGAGCTCGAGGCGCGACTGCCACTGGAAGACGAGCCCGCGGCCTTCCTCGACGAAGACGTTGAAGTCCACGTCGGGTAGCGGCGCTTCCGGCCAGTCGGCCAGACGGCCGGCGTCCGGCAGCAGGAAGCCGAGCCGCGGTTCGGTCGTGCCCGAGCCGTTGTCCACGTCCTTGAGCGCGACGCCGGAAGAGCCGGGGCCGAGCGTGGCTTCCGCGAAGGCCCGACGCACGAGCGCGGTCGCCGCCCGCGAGTGCTGGTCGAAGAGCCGCTGGTCGCGGCCCCCGCCCCAGAGTTCGCTCATCGAGAACAGGAAGGTGTTGAGCGTGACCATCAGGATCCCGAGCAGGGCGAGCGAGACGAGCATCTCGAGCAGCGAGAAGCCGCGATGACGGGAGGCGCGGCTCATTGGGCGGGACGCGGCGCGGGAGCCGGGGCCGGAGCACGGGAAGGCGGGGCGCCTTTGCCGGGAGCGCCGCCTTTGCCGCCGTTGTTCTTGCCACCCGGTGCGGTCGAGGCCGGCGGACGAGCGGCCGCTCCCTTGGCGCCGGGGTTGGAGGGGACGAGTTTCTTGCCGCGCGTGGGCGTGCTGATGAACGCGGAGTTGCCGTCGGCTTCCTTGTAGCCGCGCTCCTGCAGGAGCCGCTGCCGCGCTTCGTCGCGGATCTTCTGCCGGTCGGCGGGGATCGACCACGTGGGGCGCAGGAGCATGCGCGTCTCGGTGAATTCTTCGGCTTCGCCGCCGTCCGGCGGTTCGATCTCGGCCGTCAGCTGCACGGCGAAGAGGTCGCTGACGGAGGTCGCCTCGATCTTGCCCTGCCAGCGCGCGGTGCGGTCGCCCGGCAGGTGGATCTCGCCGCCGGACTCGACGTCGTCGAAGCCCGGGGTCTCGAGCAGCGCCGCGCGGCAGCGGGCCTGGTCATCGAGCCGTTGTTCGTCCTGCTTGAGCGCGAGGCGGCTCATGAGGACGTTCGAATACGCGGCGCCCAGGCTCACGGCGGCCAGCGCGAAGATCGCGAGGCTCATGAGCACTTCGATGAGGGTGAAGCCGCGGCGTCTCATTTGGCGTCGATGGCCGGCAAGGGCGCGCAGGTGAGGGGGTCGATGGGCACGAGGCGCCGCTCGTCGTTGCGGCGGATGTCCAGTCGCACGCGGTCGCACGTGCCGTCCGGATAGAAGCGCAGGCGCGCGAGCGGCTCTTCCGACGCCACGCCGCCGAGCAGGATCGCCCCGATGGTCTCGGGCGCGAGGATCTTCACGGCCACGCCTTCCACCTTCGGGAGTTTCTCCTCGTGCGGGGCGGCGTCTTCCGGCGCGTTCTCAAAAGCCCAGATGAAGTCCGGGCCGTCCTCGTCGGAGGTGTCCGCGGGCATGAGCTCGAGGATCTGGCCGCGTTCGACGGCCTGCCGACGCAAGGTCTGCAGCATCGCCATGAGCGCGTCTTCCGGGTCCGAACGCGCGGTGCCCTTGAGGAGCTGCGCCGATCCGCCCACGAGCACGGCCGCCAGCATGCTGATCAGGCCGAGGACGAGCAGCGTCTCCAGCAAGGTGAAGCCGCGGCGCTCCGGCTGGCCGGATCGATGCTGCGCGTCCGGCTTCACCAGTTGCCGATGTCGTCTTCGGTGTCCGGCTTCTTGTCGCGGCCCATCGAGAACAGGTCGTAGCTCTCGGTGTTCTTGGTGCCCGGGTAGCGGTACTGGTATTCCTGGTTCCACGGGTCGAGCGGCGAGCGCCCGCCCTTGGCTTCCATGTAAGGACCGCGCCACTTGTCGGACTTGCCTTCCGGCGCGCTGATCAGGGCCTTGATGCCTTCTTCGGTCGACGGGTAGTCGCCGTTGTCGATGCGGTAGCGCACGAGGGAGGTCTTGAGCGATTCGTTGACGAAGAGCTTGGCGACGCCTTCCTGGCTCTGGCCGAGGATCTTGTCGGTGTTCGTGACGGCGAGGCCGACGAGCATGCCGACGATCGCGACGGCGATCAGGATCTCGAGCAGGGTGAAGCCCTTGCGCAGACGGCGGGCGGTGGTTTTCTGGACGGTGGTCATGGAGGAAAAATCAGCGGACCTTGGGGGCCTTGGGTTGCTTGGTGGTGTTGGCCGGCGCGACGGGCGCGGCGTTCTTCGGGGTCTTGCCGTTCGTCGTGACGTCCGGGCCGCGGCTGCGTCCGTCCGTCGAGCCGTCCTGTCCGCGGCTGCGTCCGTCCGTCGAGCCGTCCTGTCCGCGCTTGCCGAAGCGCTCGCGCATCTGCTGGCGGAAAGCTTCGACCTGCTCCGGCGTGAGGTTCTGCGGCATGCCGCCGGTCGGACCGCCGACGCTCGTCTGCGGGGCGGCCGCGGCGGAGACGGCGGCGAGCTGCGCCGGGCTCGGCCCGCGGTAAGTCACGACGA